>NZ_JBXVVH010000021.1:0-57949 GCF_057219185.1 Lacinutrix sp. YIN62 | reverse complement strand
TCTTCTGGTTTCATAAATGTGTTAAAGTTAATAAATAAAAAAATCTCGAGGGTGAATTAAACCCCGAGATTTTTAAACTTACACAGTTTATGAGATACTGCCAATCAGGCAGCATAGTCATTCAGCTTAAAGTCTAAAATTTTGTTGCATATCCATGTCGTTAAAACGCTCTATACACTCTTAAGTTTACAACAGGCTAAACTAAGGCTGTATAATTGTATTCGATTTAATATTATAAACTGAATAGTTATTTTAGTACGGGGCATACAGATGCTTAGTTAATGTTTACTCCATAGATACTCCCTATTAAAGCCCTATATAGTTGCGGTTAATTGCGGTTAGTTAACCTTTTTAGCTAAAACCCCATGTTACACACATTTCAATTCACTTCTACGCCACTTCGTAAAAACAGTGTGCCATTACGGAAATAACTTATAAACAAGTGTTTAACTTCTAAGCTAAATAAAGTGCCTCACTTTTCTCTTTTCGATATTTATTAACAGCCTTAAAACTTCCCTTTAAAGAATGTTAAAACGATAATAGCCAGGAAAATGAAATTACAAAGCATTATTTTTTGAAGTAATGAATTTGTGTACTTCTGATTATAGTTAATATTACGATCTATTTGTTTCTGAATTCTATTTAATTTGGTTTGCTGTTGTTGCTGTAAAGAGTCTATTATACGATACAGTTTTGTTATTTTTGAATCTATTTTTTTATTATTGTTGTTTTGCCTTGAAAACGAATATGAGATATCATTAAATTTATCATTGGTCGTTGTTTGTTCCGTTTCTTTAGATAAATACAGGTTTTTTAATTCCAGTTGTTTGGCTGTTATTGATACTGTAGGGAGTGTTTCTTTTGTGGAAACTTCATAATTTCGATACATTTGAGAATATAAATAAGTAATATAAAGCAATGCGAGTACTCCCGTAAAAAGAATGATTTTATTTTTAATAGCTCCACTCTTTTTTTTTGATGGGGCTATATAAAAACTAGTGTTATCTGTAATTAATTCGTCTTCTTCATCATCTTTGGCTTTTTGTTCTAAAAACTCATACCTATCTAAACTATATTTGTCTAGATATAGTTTTACCTTATTTTCACGAACTAACCAATCGAGTACTTCTCTAATGTAGCGTTCTGTAATCTCAGGGTTGTCTATTTTCCAAAGGACATCGCTGGCAGACAAGCCTATTGGCTTCTCTTTATCTTCTTTATACATGATTTTTAAAATAACGTCATGTATTGGTAACTCTGTTCGTTTGCTCATTTTTATAGTATATAATCGTTGGGGATTAAATAAAATTTTGTTTTGCCTCCGTCGGTGTAAATTAAAGGTTCTTTTTCGGCAAGAATCTTTTCTAAGGCATCTACCTTATGTCTTAACTCTTTAATTGTTTTGGTAAAATCTAGATGCGATATTTTTCTCTTCCTGTGAATGTATTTGATTTTCGTTTTTTGTAAAAATTCGCTTTGTACAGGTAATCCCGTTTTCATAAAAATGAGATCTGCTATATAATCGTTTCTTCGAAGTGTTTTTCGAAACATTTTTTTATTAGCGGCTCTACTATTTTTTCTGTAGTTAGCATATAATTTAGCCCTGTCTTTTCTTTTTGCGATTTTCCGAAATAAAGGGAACAAGGATTTATACTCATCGATTACTGTTATTAATTCATCTCTACTAAGTAAATATGCAGTGCTGGTATTGGGGTTATCTTGTGGGCTATAATGTTTATCTTCATAATAGTTTTCATACATATAGTCTTTAGGGATTAGCTGTAAACTGTCTGCATAGGTAACGTCTTTAATAATAGAGGCTTTAATTTTAGCTCCTGCTTTACTTCTTAAAAACCCTAATTTATCTATATGGTACTCTAATGAATTAATCAATTCGGAATTAAATTTCAATGCTGAAGTCAGTACAGAATCTACAGCTGTATCTAAAGAGGTGGCCAGTAATCTCTTGTTTATTTTTGGAAAAGCGATGCCGCCTTGGTAAGTGCTATTTTTAGGCGCATCGTAAACATATATATTATCTATTGCGGGGATATTACTAAATAGATTCTCATTTTTTATCAAAGTATTGTCTACAATAAACGCTCTAATAAAGTCCGTATGATGACTACTCACTCTGCTTAAAACATCTTTCGAATGTAAGATGAAGTCTTGGTGTTGATCGGTTGCTTTATTCTCTAATTGATAAAAAATTAATCGTGAAGAAGTTTGCCCTAGCTTGGTCGTGATATCTTTTATATTTGATAGTGTAGGGAAACGCTTTTCTCCAGCTATTAAAATGATGTTATTTGTAAAACTCT
Organism: Lacinutrix sp. YIN62; assembly: GCF_057219185.1. NCBI lineage: Bacteria > Pseudomonadati > Bacteroidota > Flavobacteriia > Flavobacteriales > Flavobacteriaceae > Lacinutrix > Lacinutrix sp. YIN62. The sequence continues at coordinate 55,631 of NZ_JBXVVH010000021.1, read as the reverse complement.
GTTGTGGTATACCTGTTATTGCATTTTCAAAACATTGCTCTAATCCTTTTGTATTAGGCGTATTGGACGTATTGGTTGCTATTAGTTCGTCACTTATAAAAATATTATGAAGATAATCGATCCATGAAGAAAAGGCAGTCGTTTTAGGGAATGAGTAAAATTGATCACAGCCATAGGAACTGGCACTAAAGGTAATTTCGTAATCCTTATATTTTTTATCTGAAGTGAGTAAAATCCATATTTGTTGTAAAGAACTCATCAACATAAGGTGCTTTTTTTTTAAAGCGCTACTACAGTCAAAAATGTAATGAAAATTGATGACTTTGTGTTCTTTTTTTATTGTTTCTACTTTATTTAATAATACAGTTTCACCATCGATATTAAAAAGTTTATTATCAGAGTGATCCCAAACGGCTAATGGGAGCGCTATTTCTAAAGAATCTTGTTGTTTTATAGGTGTTTTTTCATGTTCTGAAAGATCATAGATAATATTAGAGCCGATGTCTTTTTTATACACATACTCTATGGCTTTGTTTTTTTTGTTATAAAAGCCTAATGAATCTGCTTTATCTACTATATATACTCTTTGCTGACCTATTGCTTTTATTAACGCTTTAGGAATCCAACCCATAACCCTAGTTGCAGAATCTGCGGGTTTCATATGTTCTAGGTTGGAAACTAGTGCAGCGTTTTTATTGCTGTTATACTTATATAAATAGACTAACTGATCTAAATTTAAGGTTTTATCACTTTTCTCTTGAAACATAGGATCTTTATAGAGAAAAACGGTTTGTTTTTTTACATAATCTTCAGTATTATATAGGGTTTTTATGTCATGTATTCCTACAAGATACCTTATCGGTTTATAATTATGTTTACTTAATTTTGGGTGCGGGTAGGGGAGTACATTATCTTTATGAATCCATCCTATGTACTTCATTTTTGTGGCATCGGAAAAGGAGTATTTTCCTCTAAAAAAAAGAGCGAAAATCCCTTTAGGTTTGCCTATTAAGCTAGGGTCTAGTGTTACGACTTCTAGATAATTATTTTTTTGATCAATAACGTAATAGGGCGCTAAAAAACTTTGTTTGTCGCCTGCTATTTGTGCATCGGGACTAAGGTAGACTTTATTACGCGATCGGTCTGAGTATACGGTGTAATATCCCTTATCTTTGCGTTGTTTTTTTTTTGTTTTAGTTGTATCTAAAAAATTATATGTATCTCTTTTTATTTTATCAATTATAGCATATTTGCGAACCTGCGCTTGCAGTTGCGTATTTAATACAGGAAAAAGCCCTAGAGAAAGGCCTAGAAGTAAGACTATAGTCCTTCTTTTATATGATTTTTTTATGTACTGAATCATTTATTGATAACGCTTTGTGTTACTTTTATTTTTTTTAGGCAATTAAAAGTATCGATCGCAACTTCATTAATTACAACTGTTTTTGCTCCTTTTCCTTCTAGATAATGCAAGCCTTGGCAGTAACTATATAGGTCATTATATCGCGCGCCATTAATAACGACAACGACTTCGTCGGCCTTTTCACAGGTGTATCTGTTTTCGATATGTTTTAAGCTATTATAATAATCTTTTTTATTACTTGTTGTTGCATCCGCAATTGTTTGAAGTCTTTCTTTTATATCTTCTTGCGCAAGAGAGAGAGAGTCTAGGCGCCCAGATTCTTCGATTACCTCAAATAATGGTAAGATTTTTATTTGATGATATACTGGATATTTAGAGGTGTTGGTTTTTAATTTCACATTATAAGTGCCTTCATTTTTATAAACATATACCACCTGGCCCTCATAAGCATCTACGGTTCCTGTTTCTCCAAATTCCCAAAACCACGAGTCTACTCCAGGAGCATATGATGAAAAAACCAATTCTTCTCCTACATACCCTAGATCTATACCATGGATTTTTGGTACCGAATCTATTGCTTTTTTATTAGGTAATGAAATAACCTCTATATATTTAGAGATTTTATACTTAGCATCTAGCTCTAGTGTAACCATATACTTTCCTTTTTTCTTATAGGTATAGTTTATGTTATGGTTGCGCATTAGTGTATCGCCATTACCTAAATGCCAGATCATCTCTCTGTTTTTATACTGGTTAATATCATTAACTAGAAATTCTAATTCTTCATTTATTTCATAATGGTAATCATTATTAGAATCGTGGATACTAAAATCAATATTGCTAATCGTTTCCTTAAACGGCATTCTAACAGCTATAAGAAGTGCTACAATAATTGCTATTGCAAACACTATCAAGATTACTATTGTTTTATTAAATCTCATAACTTTTAAATATTGGCCTTACACTCTTTAAGATTATCTAAAATAATTTTTTTGTTTTTTATTAAAGAGCTATGTTCTTCTCTGGTGTCAAAATAGATTTGTAAAATATTAGCAGATTGTATGCCAAAAAAATACTTAGAATTCATTTTGTTTTCTTTATAGATAGATCTAATATTAAATATTTTTTTATTGATCTCATCTTGCTTTTGTACTTGATGGATGTCGAACTCCATAGCCGTTATTTCTTGATGGATATTTTTTACTTGCTCGGCATATGCTGTTTGTTTTTCTATAATAGTTTCATAGCTATCGATCGCTTCTAGTAGCTCAGCATTATCGACTGTGGGGATTTTTAGGATAAATTTTGTTTGTAAAATATACAATAGCACAATGGATAAAATAAATAACAATACGTATTTGACTTTTCTCCAAAAAACCTCGCTTAAATCTTCGACTTTCATTTATTCTTTATTTTTATTAGACTTTACACCGTCCTCTCTATATTTCTCTCTACATTTTTCTAACAACTCTTTATTGTATATATATTCTTCCGATTCATTTTCATAATCATCGATTATAGATTGAATAGTTTTTATTTGAAATAAGAGCTCATTATACAATTGAAATTGATTTGTAGTTATAGATTCTGTGCTAGCTATTTCGTTTTCTATACCTATTCTAAGGTTGGATATTAAACTCTGAAATTGCTTATGTTCTCCTATTGTCCTTTTTTTATTTTTTAATTTATAGATCAATTTTGTGATTTCATCTATTTCAAAGGTAATTGCTGCTTGTTTTTCAAACACTTTGTTGTATTCTGCATGTTTGGTTTCTAAAACATTTATTCCTTTTTTTCCAGCAGAAATCGCAAAAAAACTACTAGAGAAAATCACAAGAAGTGTGATCAAAAAGACCAACACAAATTGTAATTGAGAGAGCATTCTCTTCTTATGATTTAATGGTTTCACTTATAAAGAGGTTAAGGGTTATTATTGGCTTGTATAAACAATTGCGAACAGATTTTATTTTAATCGATAATTGACCACGATTTACTTTTGGACACTGTTTTTGTAATCATACTTTCTTCGCTAATTACAATATTATCTTTTCGTTGCCCTATATATTCTAGATCACTTAATCGTTTCCATAATTTATCTAATATTGTAATAAAATAATCGGCTTTATTAAGCGTATCATTGATATCTTGATGGTTATACTTAATATCGATAACATTACCTAGCGTTGTTTCGAATACCGAAGGTTTGATGTCTATCCATTCATAATAGTATTGTAACAATTTTTCTTTTTCGGTTTCTTCCATAATGGTTAGTTCGTTATAGAGATAATTTGCTAAAATGGATATTTTTTGACCGATATAAATTGGAGATTGTTCTTCGCCTATTTGATTAAACTCATAGATATGCTGGCTTACAAAATCCATAACTTTATTACTTAATAAAAAGGTATTACGAACCAAGGCATTACTTTGTGATTTCTCTTTGTTTTTTTTATTAATAATAACAGAGTAATTACGTAGGCGTAATAGGATTTGTGCTATTTTTTTATAAAAACCATATAATGGTTTATGATACATGATGCGAGCAACAGGAGGCGTATAGTCATTATCGATTACGAAACTTCCATTTTTCCATTGGATTTGCCCTACTAACAAATAATATTTTTCTAAAAAACTACTGTTAAACTGACTCTTGGATATTATTTTAAGATCTACTTTAGGTAATACGTAAGGGTGGTGTAACGGAATCACTTCTGGATCTGGTTCTCCAATAGGAATTAATTCAAAAGGGTTAATTATGACCACCAAATAAAATTCGAGATTATTATTAGTGTCTATATCTTTCGATTCAAGAGTTGCAGTAGGGATTAATCCCCCGTACATATCGATATTAAATTCTATTTTGCAGCCCTTAGCGGTTAATGCATTACAGTTATGTAATTCAAGAACCAATCGTTCTTGAGTATGCGTTTTTGTTTCAATCTCTAAGGCAGACAGCATTCCTTTTCTGGCTTCTAATAAACCATAATCATAACTATGGATTCTTGTTTCTACTGCATCTCTAACTGTATTTACCGAATTAAAATAACTTTCGGTAAAATGATCTTTGGTTATTTTTACTCCATCTGTCCAATTGACAGCATAGTGATTGTTATTTTTCATTTGTTTTTATTTTTATTCCATTGACCCCAATCGTACATTCCGTTCTTGCGATCTGTGTTATTACTTTTTAAAATTGTTGTCCGATTTCTACCGTTTGATGTGACATTGACTCACTTGTAAAACTCCAATTTTCTTGATAATATTTTATGGATGTTTATTAAATATCATTATTCTGGATTCGTATTTTCCTTAACGACACTTCCTTGCGAAACACGACGTACATAAAGGACTTTCTTGTTTTTTATTTTGTTGTAGATGACATCTTCTTCAAAATTTAGCATTCTAGTAAAAATGGGAATAGGAAGCCATTTATTGGTATATATAATCCAACCATAGGAGCCATTTTCGTTTTCCAGTTCGATTACGTTATTTGGGAAACGTATATTTTGATCGTCTACAAATCGATTAAACCATCTCCCAAGGGTTACATCTTCTGGTAATTTTACCGAAAAAGAAGCGTATTGTTTAGCATTAGGGGTACGCTTTATTTTTACGGTTACTTGCATTAGTCTGAAGGTGTCTACGTTGTTCCAATATTCCTCATCATTAACATCATGATCCATAATCCATAGTTTATAAAACGGGCTTGGTATTTTTAAAAACATAGCTCTTGAAAACGCATAAAATGGCGGGACTAAAAACCAGAATACGGTAAGCATAGCCCATAAGGCATAGCCTAGCGTATTTACCCACGAAAATACCAAATAGTAGATCCATCCCGATAAAATAACGGTAATAAATAAGCCCAGAATGATTAACCATCGGTGTTTTTTAAAACCAATACTTTCAAAGGCTTTAGAGTGTGAAAATAAATTAAAAAGCGCTCCCATAAGCAAGTAATAGCCTATAGAGATTAAGAGGCCTCCCCAGATAAACTCATATTTAAGTAACCCTAATAAGCTTGGTAATGCCAATATTAAAGATAATAGGAGGACAAAAATGATCATTTTTTTTAACTTAAGTACAGCTTTACCTTTTGCAATTGTATTAAGTAAGAACGCCGCCAAAACAATAATAAGTGGCGCTAGTAAATATTTTAGAAAAAATAATAATAATACATTCATAAATAATGTCGATATGTTTTAAATACTTGGTTCTAATACCTTTTTAGGGGTTAGCGTTTTGTTTTTTTTGTTTGTATTTGTTAGCGTATCATATCCTAAGTAATTGGACCCTAATACAAATCCATTAGTATTAAGGCAACGATACGTAACTTTTATAGCTCTATTAGAAAAGATAAAAAAGGCTAATATTTTTTTAATAATGTTGCGATTTTTTTCTAGTGTTTTATAATCTAATTGTTCCTTTAGTAGTATGGTCGCATATATGTCATCCTGCTCACTAATTACTGGGCCTTGTGTACCAAAGTTGTAGCCCAAAATCCCAGTACCTAAAGCCATAAATGGGCTATCGTTTAATGTACATGCTTGATATTCTAAAATAACATCAAATCCTAATATTGATCGGAATAATTGTTCTAATCCTGATAAGTTTTCTTTTAATTGCTCTGCATTACATAGGTTTAAAAATAACTTATACGATTGTTCTTTACTAAGGGGAATCTCTTTCTTTATAATGGCGTTTGCTAAGGCAAATAAATTTTGTTTAGCATAATCATCTGTAAAAATGTTAATATACCTATTGGTAAGTTTTAGCTTTTCATTAAATAACTCGGTATCAAAAGGAATAAAGAAATGTAAGCTTTCTTCTTCTTTTTTTCTGTTTTGTCGTATCGCTTCTACAATTTCCCGATTACTCATCGAGGGATTACTAATGACTAGTGGATGAAACAGAATTTCCGGTAATTGGTGGTATATACTATTACGACTTAAATGAATAAAAATAGTGTCTTGCTGTAATTGCATACTCAGTGGGATGTAACTGGTAATGTCTAGAACATCTACGGAGAAAGCCCTACTGTTCATCCCATGGTTTTTAATCCAGATATCTTTCCCTTCGGTATTTCCGAGAATAAATTTCAGTTCTTCATAAAAAACTTCAGCTTTAAAGCTTGTAATCTCACTTCTTTTTATTTCATCCAGATCTACGGTCATGGCTATTGTTTTTCCCAAATTAAGCTGTCATCCTTGTAATCCACAAAAACGGTATCTCCAGCAACGATCTGTTCTGAAACGATCATTCTAGATATGGCCTTTTTGATATAGGATCGTATGACTCCAGATATGGGGCGTGCACCATATTTCTGGGAATAACCTTTACTAGAAAGATGCTTTAGTGCTTCTTCGGATAAGTTAAGTGTGATATTTTTTTGTTTTTCCAGTTGTTTTTGAAGGCTTTTAAGCTGAAGCCTAAAGATGGATTGCGCAATCTTTTCATTAATAGGAGCAAAGGGAACAACTTCTGTAATTCTACCTAAAAATTCTGGCCTGAAATGATTACTCATTACATCTATTAACTGGTTTGAAGTTGGGGTTTTCTGCTCATTAAATTGTTCAGAAATCCATTGGCTTCCAATATTTGAAGTAAAGATAATTATTGCATTAGAGAAATCGCCTTCACGTCCTAGCTTGTCATGAATTTGTCCTTCATCCATAATTTGTAGAAAGACATCATATACAGAACTATGTGCTTTTTCTATTTCATCAAAAAGAATGATTGAATACGGTTTTTCTCTAATTTTATTAACGAGCATACCACCTTCTTCATACCCTACATATCCTGGAGGTGCTCCATATAAGAGCGCTGCAGAATGTTCTTCTTTAAACTCAGACATATCAAACCGTATCATAGCACTCTCATCATCAAAGAGTAATTCGGCAAGCGATTTTGTTAATTCTGTTTTCCCTGTTCCGGTAGGGCCTAAAAAGAAAAAAGAACCAATAGGTTGCTTAGGATTACTTAAACCACTTCTAGATTCTATAATGGCATCTGATAATGTTGTAATGGCATGCTCTTGTCCTTTTACCCGTTGTTGTAAACGTGTCTCTATATTTAGAAGGCGTTCTTTTTCTTCGGCTTGAATTTTTCCTATAGGAATCCCAGTAATGCTAGCCACCAAAGCCGATACTTCATGTGCTGTGACTTCTTTTATAGGCGCTTGTGCTATTTTTTTAGCTTCTTGTAAATACTCTCCAAGTTTTTGAATTAGTTTTTCTTCGTCTTCTATGGCTAATATATCATACTTACTGGAGATATTATTTAGAATTACCGGACTAATTCTATCAGTGGTTAAACGGTATAAAAACCAAAGGTTTAAAACCGTATCGCTTTTTCCTAATAAAATGGCTTTTAGTTGTTTTTCTATGGACTCTATTTCTTTTAAAGAGTTTGTATTACTCGTGTGCACAGATGCTAAAGTGCGATCTAGTAAATCGATTGCACCATAGGGTAACTTATTTTCTTTAAAATATCTTGTGGAATAGTTTACCGATTCTGTAATGGCTTCTTCTGCTATTTTTAATTGATAGTAAGCGGTTAGTTTATACTTGTGATTGTCTAAACATTTTAGGAGTACCATTGTTTCTAACTCTTCCAACTGTAAGACTTCTAACTTACGATGGATGGAGTGTTTCTCGATTGTTTTTCTGTAAGCATCAGGATTAATGGTTGCTATAAGGTTTATTTTTCCATCATTAAGTTGTGCCGAAATCAGGTTTGTTATTGTACCAGAGCTGCCTTGTGAGCCTTCTGTAAGAATTTGGATATCGTCAATGATTAGAATACAATCATCTAATTTTTCAATTTTATCGAAGCTATCGCTTAATTTTTTAGAGACATCATTTTCATTGGCGCTATTTGCTAATAATTTAGAAGCGTTAAGGCCTATGATTTGTTTTTCAGAAAGCATAGGGTTTTCAGATTCTGCGATATGCTTAATTAAGCCTTTAATAATCCCTGTTTTTCCTACTCCAGAATCGCCTACTAAAAGAATGCCTCTATTCTCCTGACGTTCTAGGTTTTCTAATATACTGCGTATTTCTTTATCTCTTCCCAAGATAAGAGTCCCGTCATTTATGTTTTTTTGGCTAATGAGATTTGTACAATACGGTATCGATTGTAGTAATTCGGTCTGTTCGCTATCGGTCAGGGTTTTTGAAGCGGAGAGAGGTGACTCATAGAGTTTATAAAACTCTTCCTCTGTAACCGAAATGGTTTCTAATTGTTTATCGTTATATATAACGCCTTTTCTTAGTATTGCTGTAAATATACAAACCCCATCTATGTAGTCTGTACCAAGTCTTAATTTAGAGCGTTCAGATTCTTCAAAAACATTCTCAACATTATTATCTGGAATGGGTTCTCCTGCTTTTCTTTCTTGCGACTCATACATTTCTTTTCGCATCTCAAACCATTCTTGAAGGTAATCGGGGTCTTTACCCATACTTGATAAAATATCACTGACTCCAGTAGCTTCATACAATAAAGCTAATGCCAAATGGGCGACTCCATAGGTTGAATGCATATCTTTGGAAGCCAAAGATTTTGCGAGTCGTACTGCAGATACTACACTGGGACTGAAATTATTTTCGATCATGAATTTTATATTATATTTACTCGATACGGCGTATTATGTACCGACTTATTTTGTAATTCTAACTGTAAAAAATGACTTAAACGCTTTTTGTTTTCACTATTAAGGTTACGACTTTGGATTAATGCAACATCAACATCTGTGGTTCTAACAAGGCCTTGTTTTTTGTTTGAAGAGATGCCTACTCCAGATTTTACGTTTACGCTTTCAACAATTTCTCCTACGGTCATCGATATAAATTCCTTGATATCTTCATTAGAAACAATTCGGTCTTTAGATAGTAATCCATATCTAAAACTGCTTATTTTTTCTTTGGTTCCATTTTTTACTAAACCACCTATAGTATCTGTTTGTAAGCGTATATTGTTTGTGTCTAATCCAATGGTTTGGTATTGATTAAGTAGTGTGCCTGCTTTTATATCGTTAGCCAAACCAGCATTGGTTGTCCAATAACTACATTCGTAGGTTTGTGATGTTTTATGAGGGATTGTTAATAGGTAGACTTTTTCACTATTGTCACTAACGTTTTTATATCTGTAATTGACTTTGCGTTCTAGAACGTCTAGCTTGTCATTTAAATCCTCCAGATAGGCATTAAGTAAATCATAGCCTATAGCAGAAAAAGAACTCCCTTCTTCTCTAATTGTTTGTATAACCTGTTTTAAAATAAACTTAGCATTACGTTCGTCAAATTGCTCTATCTCTCCAAAATAAAGAGAGAATGAACCCGCTAGGCTATCGATATCATTTTTTAAAGTGTTTTTATAAACGGCTCCTTTATTATCGATAAGCGATTCTACATTAAGAAAAATCTCCTCATCATTAGAAAATAAGGAAATTATTTTTCCATTTCTTTTGATATTATGTTGTCTATATGAAAACTTGCGATTAACAATAGGAAATGTATTTAATGAAATACTTATTTTCTCTAGTTCCTCTTTTACAAAGGCTACAGGAAAAGACAATTGTAACCAAAAAAGCTCTTTATTATGTGCTTCCAAAGTGTTTTCATCAAAAATATCCTTACATTTTTCTGTTAAGGCATGTTTATTTCTAGAGCTATTTGTAAGATCGAGGGTGTATAAATAATCTTGATAATAGCGATGTATTGCTGTGTAGTAATGCTCTTTATTTATGGATTGATCTTCAGTTTCTTGATACAGGTTTAATTCATTACCTTCAAAATCATAGACCTTTGCCATTTTTAGGTATGAATTAAGATCTGAATCCTTTAATAAGATACTAATCGGAATTTTATTTTGTTTTTTTAGTAATGTTTTATCAATATCAATTCCAACCCAAATTGTATATTCGGGGACACGACTTTCTTGGTATGATTCTATGATCTGCTTAGCAACTTTTTTATCATCGTTAAAAATGAGTTTTCGTTCTAATACAGTACAGTATACTTTTGCTTTTATTAAGTCTTGTTTTTTTATAGGGGTAAAAAACAAATCGGTTAAATTACCTTGGGTTATTTTTTGAAAATATAGTTGTGTTGTTTTATCAATTTCGCCAACTGTTTCTGAAGGTTGTGCGCTTATAAGTGCATGAGCAGGTGTTGGTAAAGACCAATTTTCATTAACCAGGATTTTAGAGATACGTTCTAGTAATTTTGCATCAGATATTTTTACTTCTTGATATATTTTGGACAATTCAAAAGAGAATACATCCAAAAACATCTCTATTAAGGGGTCTATTTTTTGATTATTGTCGATACCCCACAATTCCATAGAACGCATTTTCATACGTTCTTTAATTTTTTTATAATTATTATCAACCATATCTTATAGGTGGTGGTGTTATTGAGATACAGGGCTTACATATACTGTTGTGTCAAAATGAAAAGGGACTCCAGTTTGTATAATGCTTCCCGAAACACTTATGATTGCTTTACGTCTTATTTGAGAGTGTTTTTTTGAATCTATATCTGTATCGACCTCGCTTAAATTTACAACGACTTTTATGCCTGAAAGCCTGGTTTCATACTTATTAATTGCATGTACAAGTGAGAGCCTTACTTTTTCTTCCCATTCGTATGTTTTAACCAATTGATTAAACTCTAACTCCCATATATCCGATCCAAAGTCATCTTTTCCAGCGACTTCTCCATACCTGCTAATTATTAGCATCATAATATATTGAGCTATAGACTCTTCTAAAGAGCACTCTTTTTTTGCTTTCCCTTTTAAAAGGTCAGAAAAACCTATGGGTAATTTTAAATGCTTCATAAAAAAAGGATCAATCTTTTATTTGTTTTATAATACGGCTTCACGTAATATAAAACGATAACTTAAGTAGATATAACAAAATAAAACGAGCCCATGACCATTAAAGTCACTAACGAATTGTGTTTCTTTTTCAAAAGAGCTACAATAATCACTTACTAGAGGCGAATGTTATCCATTCATGATCTCTAATTAAATGTAATGAATACTTACTGCTAGATTTTAATCTAGCAGTAAGTAGTTCTCTTATTGAGTTTGAAAATAAATAGCTTAAATTTTTATAAAAGAAAAATGTAACAGATTATTATTGCTGTTTGTATTCGCTATGCCACTCGGCACTTTCGGGACCATCTCCTTTATGTCCATCTAATTGAATCACAAAGCTTTTAGCTGGAAAATAAGGGGTGATATGTATATCTAATAAAACACGATCTTTTTGATTTTGATCTTGTTCTATTTTCATAACCTTAAAGCGTTCGATTAAATTTGTAGGCCCTTGAATACTGTCTAAAAATTTAACGATTTGACTTCTTAAGTCTGCTTCTGTACGGGTTGTCCAGTTTTCAAAAGCCCTTCTGTTTAAAAAGTCAAAAAGAACTTTAGTAATATGATCAAATACTCTTACTACAGAGTATGTTTGTAGTCCTAAATTATCACCATTAAATAGTGTCTTAGCAGAAAAGGCCATTACTTTACTATACTCATTTACCATAGGAACTAATCCCATTTTATCTAATTCGGAGATTTCTCCCTTTTTAAGATCAAAACGAACACTTTCTACTTCGTTAATACCGCCAAACTTTTTACCAGCAACAACTTGAGACATTAATGTGCTGTATATTTTCCCTGCTAATGCAGTAGATGGTGGAACATAGAGATTTTCTTCTTCGCCTACTACATTATCTTTCTTTCGGCCTAATAACCAGTTACAGGTCATTACAGTGTTTGATTTAAAAACATCTCCTCCTGTATGGTTGGCATTATGAAAAACGTCTACCACATCATCTGGAGATTCTAAATCTTGAAAATCTGTAACAAGTATCGCTTTGTTATCATAAGCAATTTTAGACCATTTATCTAAAACTGCATTAGAGCCTAAATACCCAGGGATACTAAGTATACCGTAATTTTCTCTTAGGTCTAATCGGTCAAAATTTTGTTTTAATTCATTAGAGACATAATCGATAAATAAAGAATTGTCTAAATCTTTTATTTGATCTAGATCTGCATTTAAAATCGTAACATTCTTAACTTTATCAGATTCTGAATTTTTATAAAACAATGCGACAGATCGGTATGATCTTTCCAGTTCTTCTGTTGCTTTTAAGGCCGATTTTAAATTTAGATTTAATGTTTTATCTGCTCTTGTTCCATTCTCTTTTGCTACATCGAGCATGCCTTCGATATCTTTACCACTTTGTAATAAATCAATCCATACATTGAGTCTACTTGAAAGGTTTTTTCGTTCTGTTTCCCATTGCTCGTCATTAAGAAAAATATTTCTTCTTGCTTTTCGTTTTGGGTTTAGGTTTGAGAACCCATCTATTATATTTTCTAAAAATGAAAATCCGCCATATTCTGCTAAAGCATTAATTGAAGAACCTACTTTTGGTGCTGCTTTTTCTTGAATAGAAGCCGCCTTGTTTTCCTGGACTTTTGTTGCCATAATTTTTTCTTATTTTAAAATGTGATTAATGAACTATTTGGTACTTGCAGCTTCGATTTCTTTCAAAGATTCTTGTAATAGTTCAACAATAGCGGTTCTTGTCTCAGGATTATCTAGAGCTTTCTTTAGCCCTCTGTTTGAAGTAAGTTGGCGGGTTATTTTTGTGTTTTGTTCTTTTTCAATATTAAGTTTACTTAAAAAATCGCTATTTTCTTTTATAGCTTTGGCGCCAAAATCACCTAGATTTTTAAAGTGCATTGTCTCTTTTACATCTGTCCCATTTTCATCTTGAAACTCAAGATTTAATTTAGGAGCAAACTTTTCGAAAACATCTTCTACCGTTTTAAGATCATAGACTGCTTCTGGGCTTACAGGAGGTTCGTTGGTTAATTTTTGGATTAATAAAGTTTTGTTAGAAGGGATATCAGCAATAGATTCACTTGCATCAACCTTTACTTCATTTCCTCCAATACCGTAATTATACATTGACATACTAAAAGGGGTTTTATTATTTATAATTTATATTATTTAGTAAATGAAACTCATTATTCTTTTTCTAAGATGAATAATGAAAATCAAAAACTATATGATGGTCATATTGTATGTCTCAAAATTAGTTAAAATGTAACCAATTATTATTATTAAATTTTACTAATATCTAATAAAATATGTAAGGCATTGTTTGTTAGGTATTTGTGTGTGTAAAAAAAACTTGATATTCATTTTTTTAAGAAGTTTATTTAATGTTTTTAATTATTTTTTATTAAACTCTTAGTATGTTTTTCTCTATTTAGTACATTTACTAAATAGACCTTATCAGTTCTTTTTTTGCTTTGAAATTGTGAAGAAAGATGTTTTTAGTAATGATGTTAATTTTAAAATGAAGTATAAATAATAAGTATATAAGGGGTTTTTGTAAATTAACCCTATTTAATGCTGTTTTTGATTAGAGAATTTTCTGATATTATTTGAAGAAGATTTAGCTTTAGTTAGGGAAGCATCGTAATTAGAATAAACAACAAATAACTCAGATTCTCTAATTAAAAGTAGTTCGATTTAAGGAAGGAGGTCAATATAATTAAAATCGATAGCCAAATTAGAATTAGCAAGCAAAAACATAAAATGAATTTACCTTTTATTGCAGATAAAACTTTCGAAAATAAAAATTATACTATCCATAAATTGCCAGAAGCAGAATATGATAATTGTACTTTTATCAACTGCGATTTTAGCAATAGTTACCTTTCTAGTGTTTCTTTTTTAGATTGTGAATTTATAGCATGTAATTTAAGTTTGGTAAAAATAAAAGGAACTGCTTTTAAAACCGTTGTTTTTAAGAATTGTAAACTTCTAGGAGTGCCTTTTCACGATTGTAACCCGTTTTTATTTTCGGTATCATTTAAAAATTGTATACTTAATTTGTCTTCGTTTTTTAATTTAAAAATAAAGAATAGCACTTTTATGGACTGTAAATTAGAGCAAGTAGATTTTACTAATACAGATCTAACACAATCAACGTTTGATGCTTGTGATTTTTATCAAGCCATTTTTGATAAATCAATTCTTGAAAAAGTAGATTTTACGACTTCAAAAAATATTAGAATAAACCCTGAAAGAAATAGATTAAAACAAGCTAAGTTTACAAAAGAAAATGCCTTAGGATTATTATCACACTATAATATTGATATTATTTAATTTTAAAGGGGTATAAATTATCAATCTAATAATTTGATAGACTAAAAAATAGTATATTATTAATAGGTGCTAGCTTGCGATACAAAGTTTAAAATACTGTCTGAATTTTGTATATTCGCAACACGAATTTTCAAAAATAACTAAGCATTTTATATATGTCACAAGCACCAAAAATTATTTACACAAAAACAGATGAAGCACCAGCTTTAGCTACGCGTTCTTTTTTACCAATTGTGAAAGCTTTTGTAGAGCCATCTGGTATAAACATTGAAACGAGAGATATTTCTTTGGCAGCTAGAGTGTTGGCTGTTTTTCCAGAGGTTTTAAAAGAAGATCAACGTGTTTCAGACGATTTAGCATTTCTTGGAGAACTGGCAAAACGACCAGAAGCTAACATTATAAAATTACCCAATATTAGTGCTTCAATTCCTCAATTAAAAGGAGCTATTGCAGAATTACAATCTCAAGGTTTTGGAATACCAAATTATCCAGATGAGCCAGCAAATGATTCAGAAAAAGAGATAAAATCACGTTATGATAAAATTAAAGGAAGTGCAGTAAATCCAGTATTACGTGAAGGGAATAGTGATAGGCGAGCGCCAAAAGCTGTAAAAAATTATGCTAAGAAAAACCCACATTCAATGGGGAAATGGGCTAGCGATTCTAAAACACATGTTGCAACAATGACAGCCGGAGATTTTGCTCATAATGAGAAATCGGTAACAGTGAATGCACCAACTACAGTAAAGATTGAACATACAGATCTTAATGGAAAAGTGACAACATTAAAAGAAAACCTAGCATTGCTGCAAGGTGAAATTATTGATGCAACTGTAATGAGTAAGAAAGCTTTGCTAAGCTTTTTAGAGGAGCAAATAGCAGATGCAAAATCTAATAATGTCTTATTTTCATTGCATATGAAAGCAACGATGATGAAAGTAAGTGACCCTATTATTTTTGGACATGCAGTGCGCGTATTTTTTAAGGATGTTTTTACTAAATATGGAGAAACCTTCGCAGACATTGGAGTTGACGTAAATAATGGTTTTGGAAACCTGTTGAATAAATTAAGTGATTTACCAGAGGAAACGCGTAACGCAATACTTTCAGACATTAATGCTGCTTTTGAAAATGGTCCAGCTCTAGCAATGGTAAACTCAGATAAAGGGATTACGAATCTACACGTACCTAGTGATGTTATAATTGATGCATCTATGCCAGCAATGATACGTACTTCTGGACAAATGTGGAATGCAAATGGGGAACAACAAGATACTAAAGCTGTTATTCCAGATAGTAGTTATGCTGGAATTTACACCGCTACAATAGATTTTTGCAAAGCACACGGTGCTTTTGATCCCACAACAATGGGAACAGTGCCTAATGTAGGGTTAATGGCGCAAAAAGCAGAAGAGTATGGCTCTCATGATAAAACCTTCGAAATAGCTTCCAGTGGAACCGTTCGTGTGATAGATGCTTCTGGAAAAACCTTAATAGAACATACTGTTGAGGCAGGAGATATTTGGAGAATGTGTCAGGTTAAAGATGCGCCAATTCAAGATTGGGTGAAATTAGCTGTTACCCGAGCAAGAGCTTCACAAACGCCAGCTGTATTTTGGTTAGATAAAAATAGAGCGCATGATGCTGAATTAATAAAGAAAGTTAATGTTTATTTGAAAGCTCATGATACAACCGGTTTAGATTTAAGAATCTTATCTCCTATAGAAGCTACTAAATTTACTTTAACGCGTATAAAGGATGGAAAGGATACTATTTCAGTTTCAGGTAATGTATTACGGGATTATTTAACAGATTTATTTCCAATTTTAGAAGTAGGGACTAGTGCTAAAATGTTATCTATTGTACCTTTAATGAATGGCGGTGGTTTATTTGAAACAGGAGCTGGAGGTTCTGCTCCAAAACACGTAGAACAGTTTACCAGCGAAAATCATTTACGTTGGGATTCTTTGGGTGAGTTTTTAGCATTGGCAGTATCGCTAGAACATTATAGCCAAGTTAATAATAATACAAAAGCTAAAATCCTTGGAGATGCTTTAGATGACGCTACAGAAAAGTTGTTAGAAAACAAAAAGGGACCTTCTCGTAAAGTAGGGGAGTTAGACAATAGAGGGAGTCATTTCTATATTGCATTATATTGGGCAGAAGCTTTGGCTAATCAAACAAAGGACGTTGCTTTGAAAATAGAATTCACATCAATTGCTAAGCAGTTGTCTGAAAACGAAGTTGTTATTGTTAATGAATTAAATGAAATTCAAGGACAAGCTGTAGACATAGGAGGATACTACGAACCTAAAGAAGATTTAATAAATAAGGCTATGCGGCCAAGTGTAACACTTAACAGTATATTAAAGCGATAATAACGTGCAAAAGATTATAAAAAAAAGCTCCTTTTCGGGAGTTTTTTTTATAATCTTTTATCTTAAATTTATAATATAAAACTCGAGCGGATAAAACCCATCAACCATTACAAAGACTAAATATTCATAAATGAATACAACTAAAATCCTACTATGCCTCTTTTTATGTTGTAATAGTATCTTTTGCTTTGCCCAAGAGTCATTTACCCTTAGCGGAACTATTATTGAGGAAAAAAGCAATGAAACGCTTATAGGAGTAAACATATTAATACCCGAACTAAAGACAGGAACCATAACAAATGAATATGGCTTTTATTCCATTACCTTACCAAAAGGGACTTATAAAGTAATTATTAGTTATTTAGGTTACACAAATAAAAAGGAAACAATTACACTAAATGAAAATATAAAAAAAGATTTTAGTTTACTAGAATCTACAGAAAGTTTAGATGAGATAGTAATAACAGAGAATATTGAAAAGTTGAATATTAAAAAACCACAAATGAGTGTTAATGCCTTAGCATCTTCTACTATTAAACAAATACCTGTCGTTTTAGGAGAAGCAGATGTTATTAAGGCCATTACACTGTTACCAGGGGTTACAAATGCAGGAGAAGGGGCTTCAGGTTTTAATGTTCGTGGAGGCGCTGCCGATCAAAATTTAATATTGTTGGATGAGGCTACTGTTTATAATTCTTCTCATCTTTTTGGTTTCTTTTCTGTATTTAATCCAGATGCTATAAAAGATTTGAAACTATATAAAGGCGGCATACCAGCACGCTATGGCGGACGTGTATCATCGGTTTTAGATATTTATCAAAAAGAAGGAAATAGCAAAACATTTCATATGAATGGCGGAATTGGTATTGTGGCTAGTAGATTGTTGGCAGAAGGGCCTATTAAAAAAGATAAAGGAGCTTTCTTACTTGGAGGGAGAAGCTCTTACGCTCATTTGTTTTTACCTTTATTTGAGGTTGATAATAAAGCTTATTTTTACGATTTAAACACTAAGTTGAGTTATAAGATAAATACCAATAATAATATTTACCTATCGGGGTATTTTGGA
Organism: Lacinutrix sp. YIN62; assembly: GCF_057219185.1. Classification (NCBI taxonomy): domain Bacteria; kingdom Pseudomonadati; phylum Bacteroidota; class Flavobacteriia; order Flavobacteriales; family Flavobacteriaceae; genus Lacinutrix; species Lacinutrix sp. YIN62. Next base: position 37,623 of record NZ_JBXVVH010000021.1, on the reverse strand, counting down.
AGAGACGTCTTTAGCTTGTCTGATAGTTTTGAAAATACCTACGGCAATACTATTGTTAATTTTAGATGGAATCATTTGTTTTCAGATAAACTATTCTCAAACGTATCTTTGATCTATTCAGATTATTATTATGGCCTAAATCTAGATTTTGTAGGGTTTGATTGGAATTCAGGAATTAAAAACTTTAATGTCAAATACGACTTGAAACATTATTTAAGTAATGCCTTAAAAATGGAGTATGGCCTAAATAGTATTCACTACACTTTTAATCCTGGAGAGATTGAACCTTCTACACCAACTTCTGGAATTAATGCTCAAAAACTTATAAATAAATATGCTTTTGAGAATGCATTATATTTAGATTTTGAGCATAAAATATCTAGACGCTTATCATTATCTTATGGATTAAGAGCTAGTTCTTTTTTGCGTTTAGGGCAAGAGCAATTAAATACTTATGAAAATGATCAAGCTGTAGTGTTTAATAGTGCGCTTCAAATTTATGAGAAAGCAACACCAATAGGTACAGAATCTTTTAATAGAAGCGATGTTATAGAATCGTTTTTTAATATAGAACCACGTTTTTCAGCAGCTTATCAACTAAGTGATCATACTTCTGTAAAAGGAAGCTACAATAGAATGAGCCAATATTTACATTTACTGTCTAATACAAGTTCTCCAACGCCGTTAGATATTTGGACGCCTAGCGGGAAATATGTAAAACCACAACTTTTAGATCAATTTGCGGTGGGGTATTTTAATAATTTTAAAGAAAATGTTTATTCATTAGAAGTTGAAGCTTTTTATAAAACTATAAAAAATAGAATTGATTATATTGATGGAGCCGATTTAATAGCCAATGATGCCATTGAGCAAGTTATTTTAAACGGAAGCGCTAGAGCGTATGGTTTTGAGATGCTTTTTAGAAAAAATGAAGGACGCTTAAAAGGATGGCTTTCCTATACATTGTCTAAATCGGAACAGCAAACTAAGGGGATTGGACCTAATGAAATAGGAATAAATAATGGCGATTGGTATAATACAGCTTATGATAAAACACATGATATATCCATTACAGGTAATTATGAATTTAATAAAAAATGGAAATTTAATGCCAATTTCCTATTTCAAACAGGGCAACCAACAACCTATCCTAATGGTCAATATATTTTTAATGGAATAAGTATTCCCAATTATAGCGATAGGAATTCTACACGCTTACCATCATATAATCGTTTAGATATTTCAATGACCTATACTCCAATTCAAGGTCGAAATAGTTCTTGGCAAAGCCATTGGGATTTTGGGATTTACAATATATATAATCGCGAAAATGCCGCTTCCATAACATTTTCCCAAAATACAACAACAGGGGTTAATGAAGCAACACGGTTATCTATTTTTGGAGCTGTGCCCGCAGTAACTTATAATTTTAAATTCTAGAATGATGAAAAAAATAATATATCTAGTACTGTTTTTTATTTCAATAGTTTCATGTGAGGAAGTCATAGAGGTTGAGGTTCCATTTGCTACACCTCGCTTAGTAATAGATGCTTCTATAAATTGGTTAGATGGTACAGCAGGAAATGAACAAAAGATTATATTGACACTAACCGCGCCTTATTTTGATACAGAAGTGCCAGTAGTAAATAACGCCACAGTTTCAATAGCTAATAGTAATGGTAATATTTTTAATTTTGAGGAAGAAGGGAATACAGGAATATATAAAACCAATAGCTTTATTCCAGAAATAAATGAAACTTACACCCTTACTATAAACTATGAAGGCGAAACCTATGTGGCTACAGAAACGCTTACTGCTACAGTGCCCATAGATTATATAGAACAAAAGAATGATGGAGGGTTTGCTGGCGAAGATATTGAGATTAAAGCTTTTTATACAGATCCTGAGGGGATAGAGAATTATTACTTTTTCGAAGTATTAAACGCTTCATTATTGATCCCAGAATTTGAAGTTTATAAAGATGAATTTACAGATGGAAATCAAATATTTGCCTTTTATTCAAATGAAGATATAAAAAGTGGTGATGAGTTAATTATAAGTAATTATGGTATCTCAGAGCAATTTTATGAGTTTATGTTTATTTTATTACAGCAAACACAAACCGATGGAGGGCCTTTTCAAACACAGCCAGCTACAGTTCGCGGAAACTGTATAAATATAACAGATTCTAATAATTATCCACTAGGTTACTTTAGGCTTTCACAAGCTTATGAGTTTGCTTATATAGTACAATAATTATTTTAGATTACAGCACAGCTTTTAAGTTCTTTAGCTGTGAATAACGAGATATAGTTATGAGTATTAATGCACAGTAAAAAAGCGTATTTTTGAGCTATGAATTTTATAAAAACTACAGAAAAAGACTCTAAATACAATCATTTAGAAAAAATGAGTGTTAATGAGTTGCTTAGCAATATAAACAAAGAAGATCAAACAGTTCCGTTAGCGGTAAAAAAAGCGTTACCCGAGATTGAGCGTTTAATTTCACAAATTGTAACGAAATTAAAAAGCGGTGGCCGATTATTTTATATAGGAGCAGGGACTAGTGGCCGATTGGGCATTGTAGATGCCTCAGAATGTCCACCTACATTTGGAGTACCTTTTGAATTAGTGGTAGGATTAATAGCAGGAGGCGACACAGCTATAAGGAAAGCTGTTGAATTTGCAGAAGATTCTAAGACCCAAGGCTGGCTAGATTTAAAAGCATTTAACATATCAACAAAAGATGTTGTTATTGGAATAGCAGCGTCGGGAACAACACCTTATGTTATAAATGCTTTAGAACAATGTAACTCAAATAATATTATAACAGGAAGTATTTCCTGTAATGCAAATAGTCCCTTGTCTCAAACAGCTCAATTTCCAATAGAAATTATTGTTGGCCCAGAATTTATTACAGGAAGCTCTAGGATGAAAGCAGGTACAGCACAAAAGTTGGTGTTAAATATGATAAGTACGGCAACAATGATTCAATTGGGGAAAGTAAAAGGGAATAAAATGATAGATATGCAATTGAGTAACCATAAACTTGTAGATCGAGGTATAAAAATGCTTATGTCTGAATTAACAATTAATAGGGAAGAGGCAGAAAAGCTTCTAAAGGAAAATACTAATGTACGAACAGCAATAAAGAACTATAATAATGGAAACAGAAAGAACAAATAAAGAGGTTTTATTTAAAGGGTTAAAAAAAATGGGAATTGCCCTTCTATTAATGTTTCTGGGCCCTACATTATTATATATAGCCTTTAGTAATCAAGAAAAAATATTGTATATACCACTTTTAATTGCGGCTATTGCTATTTGTGCTACAGCAGTCTATTTTGCATTTAAAGGTATAAATACTATTATGGATAGTATGTTTAAAAAAAATTAAACGAACGATTTAATTATTAAAATAAAAGCCATAACACGATAGATTTAACTAGGGTTGTTATGGCTTTCTTTGAAATAACATCAACTGACCTATTTAGCTTTCACTAACTCGATCCTAAATATAAATTTAGCATCTTTTCAATTCAAAAGGTGTTAAATCAATGATGCATTTAAGTTACTTTCAAAATGTATTGAAATGTACTTAATTTACATCAAATAATTGTTTTAGATGTATTGCTATTTATAATAGCTTCTTCAAAAGCATTGTGCTTAATATTATAACTTTTATTAAGGTATAATTTAAAGCTTTCAGACCACTTGTTTTGAAATTGTTAGCACTTACCGTACTTTACTATACTATTTAAAACATTGTTCTTTATCAAAACAAGTATTAAAAAACATCAAAAAACAATTTTAATGATAAGTTGTTTAATTGAGAATTTAATCAAATATTAAAGACTTCACTTATAACGGATGACTAAAGTATAATCTTTTTTAGTGAATAGCAAATTATTTAACATTTTATATGTGAATAATTAAATTCTTGTGAGTTAATACTGAGTATTTTTAATAAAAAAAGCCTGTTTTATTAAAAACAGGCTTTTTTTATTATTTAAGAAGATTAAATTATTTTCTTCTAACTTCTTTAATTCTAGCTTTCTTACCAGTAAGACCTCTAAAGTAAAAGATTCTCGCTCTACGAACTTTACCTCTTTTATTAACTTCAATTTTCTTTAACGCTGGTAAATTTACTGGGAAAATACGTTCTACACCAATAGTTCCAGACATTTTTCTAATTGTAAATGTTTCAGAAGTTCCACTTCCTCTTCTTTGAATGACAACACCTCTAAAGAACTGTGTACGTGATTTTTCACCTTCGCGAATTTCATAGTATACAGTAATTGTATCTCCTGCTGAAAATTCAGGAAGTTCATTTTTGGTTACAAATTCGTCTTGTACAAATTTTACTAAAGATTCCATCTTTATATTTTTTTAAATTAATTCAGAGTAACATTCACGTATCTCGCCAGAGGTTAGCCCGAAATTGGCTGCAAAAGTAAGTATTAATTGTTAATTTACAATGAATCAGCTTACTTTTTTTAGGTTGTATGATGTAGGTTTTTATTAATATTAGTCTTTTAATAAATCTGGACGTCGCTCTTTAGTACGTTGGTAAGCTTGCTCTTCTCTCCATTTTTCTATTTTTGGGAAGTTGCCACTAAATAACAGTTCTGGAACTTTTAAACCTTTATACTCTCGAGGTCTGGTGTAAATAGGAGGCGCTAATAAATTATCTTGGAAAGAGTCGGTTAGGGCAGAAGTCTCGTTGCCGAGTACACCCGGTATCAACCTAATAATGGCATCACATAAAACGGCAGCTCCAAGTTCTCCTCCAGATAACACATAATCTCCGATCGAAATTTCTTTAGTAACAAATAAATCGCGTACACGTTGGTCTACTCCTTTATAATGTCCGCAAAGAATGATAATATTTTTTTGTAAGGACATATAATTTGCAGTACCTTGATTTAGCGTTTCTCCATCTGGAGTCATATAAATAACTTCATCATAATTACGTTCTGCTTTTAAAGTAGAAATACACTTGTCTATCGGTTCAATTAACATAACCATGCCAGCGCCGCCACCATATTGGTAGTCATCTATAGTTTTATAGTTGTCCGTAGTATAATCTCTTAAGTTATGAAAGTGAACTTCGACTAATTTGGCATCTATGGCGCGTTTTAATATTGAAGCTTCAAATGGGCTTTTCAATAATTCTGGTAAAACTGTAATGATGTCAATTCTCATAAGGCTTTATTATAATGTGCAAAGATAATTGAAATCTTTGGAAGGCGATTTATAACTTTAAGAAAGTATTCGGTGAGAGTTTAATAAATGCAATGGTTTAAAAGCGTGAATTATGCGTGTTTTTTAGAGCTTAATATAAACTAGTATTCCATTTTTAGAGTTTTTAAATTGTTGCTTTCTTCAGGTGCTGCTTTTTTAGCAAAAGTGTCAATAAATGCTTTGTAAAACTCTATAAACGGCTCTATAACTTGAGTCCAGTCATCAAATTGTAAGTGGTACTTGGTAATTAATTCGTATCCATCAGCATTATATCTTCCATAAATACTTGGTTCGAAAGCTGTTTTTTGTGCAATAGTATTGAGTTGTTTTACAGCATCATTTTTTTTAAAAAATAGTTTTAAATTAGAGTTTGTGCTTGTAATTATAAAGCGGTCTTTACGTCTAGAAAATGAAGTAGAGGCATGCGTTCTTGTTTCAAGGTTGAAATTTAATGATTTTCTATGGACATAAAAATTACAAGTTATTTTAGCGACTAAAGAAGTTCCTGTTTGATTTATAATAGCGATTTCATAATCTTTATGATTTATATTTAAAGCATAGACAACCTTAGGACTTTTTATACCTCCACCAATAGAGGTTTCATTATCTAGATAAGAAAGATTTCCGTTTGTTTTTTCGCTAATACGTTTAAATTCAGTTTTAATCATTTACAATAAATTTGGGTATACCGTATGGGTATGTCTTTTTAAATTTGTGTTACATAAGTCATCAATTTTTAAGCCAAAGATTTAGTAATTGAAATCTTTTTTTCAAAAAAAACAGACGTTATATTTTATTATGGATTATTAGATACGTAATAATGATGCATAATGGCTTTTCTCTTTCTGTCTTTTTCTTAGTTTTGCAATCTTAAAAACTAAGAATAGTATGATTACAGTAGATGGTTTAGCAGTAGAATTTAGTGGTACCACGTTGTTTAGCGATGTTAATTTTGTGATTAACCCTAATGATAAAATTGCTTTAATGGGGAAAAATGGAGCAGGAAAATCAACGATGATGAAAATTGTAGCTGGTGTGCAAAAACCTACTCGAGGAAAAGTAAGTTGTCCAAAGGATACCGTAATTGCATATTTACCACAGCATTTATTGACGGAAGATAATTGTACTGTTTTTGATGAAGCTTCTAAAGCGTTTAGTCATATCTTTAAAATGCGTGATGAGATGGAGGCTTTAAATAAAACCTTAGAAATTAGAACAGATTATGAGAGTGCCGAATACATGTCTATTATCGAAAAAGTATCTGAACTGGGAGAACTTTTTTATGCATTAGAAGATGTAAATTATAATGCAGAAGTTGAAAAGGCATTAAAAGGTTTGGGATTTAAGCAAACCGATTTTACTAGGTTAACGAGTGAATTTAGTGGCGGTTGGCGTATGCGAATTGAACTGGCAAAAATTTTATTGCAAAAGCCAGATTTAATTTTACTAGATGAGCCTACCAACCATATTGATATAGAATCTGTAATTTGGTTGGAAGATTTTTTGGTTAATAAAGCAAATGCCGTTATGGTAATTTCTCATGACCGTGCATTTATAGATAATATTACCAATAGAACAGTAGAAGTAACTATGGGGAGAATTTACGATTATAAAGCAAACTATTCTCATTATTTACAATTACGGGAAGAACGCCGATTACATCAAATAAAAGCGTATCAAGAACAGCAAAAGTTTATTGCCGATAATAGAGCCTTTATTGAGCGGTTTAAGGGAACTTATTCTAAAACCAATCAGGTAGCTTCTAGAGAGCGTATGTTAGAAAAATTACAAATAATAGAAATAGACGAAGTTGATAATTCGGCTTTAAAATTACGGTTTCCATCGGCACAACGCTCTGGAGATTCCCCAGTATCTGTAGAAGGCTTAACTAAAAAATATGACGATCATATAGTGTTTAAAGATGCTAATATGTCTATCGCTAGAGGGGAGAAAGTATCCTTTGTAGGACGAAATGGAGAAGGAAAATCTACAATGTTAAAGTCTATTTTAGGAGAAATTGATTTTGAAGGTAAATGTAGCTTGGGGCATAATGTACATGTCGGGTATTTTGCTCAAAATCAAGCCGCTTTATTAGATCCAGATTTAACGATTTTTCAAACAGTAGATGAGGTGGCTAAAGGGGATATACGTACTCAGATAAAAAATATATTAGGCCGTTTTATGTTTAAAGGAGACGATATAGATAAGAAGGTAGGGGTGTTATCTGGAGGCGAAAAAACCAGATTAGCTATGGTGAAATTATTATTAGAACCTGTTAATCTACTTATTTTAGATGAGCCTACAAATCATTTAGATTTAAAATCTAAAGATGTGTTAAAAGACGCTTTATTAGATTTTGACGGGACTTTAATTTTGGTATCTCATGATCGAGATTTTTTACAAGGCTTATCACAGAAAGTTTTTGAATTCAAAAATCAACGTGTAATTGAACATTTTGAAACTATAGATGCCTTTTTGGAACGTAACCGTATTAAGAGTATTAAGGAAATGGATTTGTAGAGTAAATCGCTTCCAAAATTATAAGAATACTTTTTGTGGATTTTAGAATTCAAGACCTATTTTTTACTAAATAGGTCTTAAACCTTTATCGTAATAATACTAGTATTTGACTAGCTTTCTTAATAAAAAAACAGTCAAAGTATTATTTTCAATAAAATTTAATATAAGTACTAGATAACTTCAATTTTGTGCTATTAAAGACACGATGTCACTGCCTAGTTTTGTAATATCAAAACAAAACAATAATTATGAAGAAAGCGACAGCGTTAAAATACAAGCAATTTTGGAATGAAAGATATCAGAAATCGAATTTTGCCTATGGTAAAACACCCAATCTTTTTTTTAAAGAAGAACTACAAAAACTAGCAGTAGGTTCAATATTAATGCCTGCGGAAGGAGAAGGTCGTAATAGTGTATATGCTGCAAAATTGGGTTGGAATGTTACGGCAACAGATTTAAGTATTGAAGGTAAAAATAAAGCCGAGAAATTAGCAAAAGCAAACGGTGTTTCCTTAAAATATGTTGTAGGCGATTTACAAGATTTAGAATTCCCTGAAGCTTCATTTGACGCTATTGCTTTAATTTATGCTCATTTTTCAGCTTGGAAAATTTCAGCTATTCACAGAAAATTAATCGAGCTTCTTAAACCAGGCGGGTTAATAATATTTGAAGCCTTTAGTAAAAAGCAAATCGATTTTCAAAAAATAAACCCAAAAGCAGGTGGCCCCAAAGATTTGGATATGTTATTTTCTTTAGTACAAATTCAAAAGGATTTCCCTGATTTTGAAGTCCAGATGCTAGAAGAAGTAAAAGTGGTTTTAAATGAAGGAGAATATCATAATGGTGCCGGAAGTGTAATTCGATTTGTAGGAAGGAAGCGTGCATTATAAAAATGAAGAAAACATTAGTTACATTGCTTTTTGCGTTTATGATTTTAAATGTAAATGGACAAAAAGTAGACCAGTTTAATTCTTGGTGGTATTATTCTGGAAAATACAAATTAACAGAGAAAATGAGTATAGTAACACTCTATTCTTGGAGTAGGCATAACTTCATTAAGGATTGGCAACAATCCAAATTACGAACAGGAATTAGCTATGAATATTTAAAAAATGTAAGTTTTGGTGTAGGGTATGAATGGATTGTACTTTTCCCCTATGGTGCGTATCCTGTTAAAGAAAAAAGAACTGAGCATCGAATTTATGAACAGGTAATATTAAAAAATAAAATCCAAAATGTTTTGGTTAATTATGGCGTTTTATTAGAGCAGCGCATTAGAAAGGATATAACACGACACCGATTGCGCGTTATATTAGGGATAAAGCTACCCATAATACGTTCAGAAAAAGGGAAAACAAAACTGGGAATGTCATTTTATAATCAACTATTTCTAGATATAGATAAATATGCTAATCACAATCATTTTAAACAAAATAGAGTTTATAGCGGATTTGATATGCCTATAAATACTAGTTTTACTTTGAGCTTAGGGTATATGAATCAGCATCTTTTTTTTAATAAAAACAGAATAGAAAATAACCATACACTCATGATTGGACTATTACATCGTTTAGATTTTATAAAAAAGACGCATTAATCATAGTCATGAATTACCTTTAAAGAGGTATAAATAAGTCGTAAAAGAATACATTAACTTTATTACAAAAGGCAATTATAGCTTTATGTTTTTTAATCTTAAAGCATTCATAATAACAGAGACAGAGCTAAAACTCATGGCAAGGGCAGCTATCATAGGAGAAAGTAAAACACCAAAAAAAGGGTATAATAAACCAGCAGCGACGGGGACTCCAAGTGCATTATAAATAAATGCAAAGAATAAATTTTGTTTAATGTTTTTCATCACTTTGTCACTTAGTGTTTTCGCTTTTATAATACCTAATAAATCTCCTTTTATTAAAGTTACCTCGCTACTTTCTATAGCAACATCGGTTCCTGTACCCATTGCAATGCCAATATTGGCTTGGGCTAATGCAGGAGCATCATTAATACCATCACCAGCCATAGCAACGATTTTTCCTTTAGCTTGTAAATTTTTAATTATGCTTAATTTGTCTTCGGGTAAGCACTCTGCTTGAAAATGAGTGAGATTTAAAGCCTTTGCAATATTTTTGGCTGTTCTTTTATTATCGCCTGTTAACATTATAACCTCAAGACCTTGCGATTGTAATATTTTAATCGCTTGCTTGCTGGTTTTTTTTATAGCATCTGTAATAGCTACAAAGCCTTTAACTTTGCCATCTACAGCAATATAAGAGACTGTTTTTCCTTCGTTTTGTTCTTTAATTACAGCTTTGTTAAGTTCATTTGAAAGGGAGGCATTTACTTGTGTCATTAGCTCTTTATTGCCAAGAACAATTTTTTTATTAGCTACAGTACCCATAACGCCTTTGCCTATTAGAACTTCAAAATTTGTAGAAGCTAATGGGCTAACATTTTTTCTTCTACCATAGGAGACTATAGCTTCGGCTATAGGGTGTTCACTATACTGGTTAAGCGTTGTAATGTATTCAATCAATTTGGAATCAAAGGTCCCTAAAGTATTTACTACTTTATCAACCGATGGTTTTCCTTCTGTAATTGTTCCTGTTTTATCAATGATTAAAACATCTATTTTGTTAAGAAGTTCTAGTGCTTCAGCATGTTTTACTAAAATACCGTTTTGAGCACCTTTACCAACACCAACCATTACAGACATGGGAGTTGCTAAACCTAATGCACAAGGACAGGCAATAATTAAAACGGCAATAGCATTTACAAAAGCAAAAACCATAGCAGGTTCTGGACCTAAGTATCTCCAAGTGATGAAAGTAAGAATGGCAACCACCAATATTGTTGGAACAAAAAATTTAGCAATTTTATCTGCGACTTTTTGTATAGGTGCTCTAGAGCGACTGGCTGTATTTACCATTTGTATAATCTGTGAAAGCAAGGTCTCTGAACCTACTTTTTCTGCTTTCATTATAAAAGATTTTGTACCATTAATAGTACCTGAAATCACCGTATCATTTATTGTCTTATTTACAGGAATGGGTTCGCCTGTTATCATACTTTCATCTAAATGACTCAGCCCTTCAGTTATTTTCCCGTCTACAGGGACTTTTTCTCCTGGTTTTACACGTAATAAATCCCCTTTTTTTATATCGTTAATTGCGATCGTTTTATCACCTTCAGTATGTACTAATGTAGCTTTAGATGGCGCTAGTTTTAAGAGTTCCTTAATGGCTCCGCTAGTTTGATTATGTGCTCTTGCTTCTAATAATTGTCCTAATAAGACTAACGTTAAGATAACTGTTGTGGCTTCAAAATAAACAAAAACAGTGCCTGCGTCTGTTTTAAATTGTTCAGGGAAAACACTCGGAAATAATAGGGCTACAACACTAAATAACCATGCAACGCCTGTTCCAATGCCTATTAAAGTGAACATATTTAAGTTCCATGAGATGAGGGATTTCCAGGCGCGTTCAAAAAACATCCAACAGGTATAAAATACTACAGGAATCGATAGCGCTAATTGTACCCAATTCCATAGTATAGGCGATGCTATTTTGGGTAAGGGATTGTTAGGAATTAAATCGGACATCGCCATAATAAAAATGGGAATTGTAAATAATATCGCAATTTTCATTTTTTTTAGGAGCTTTAAATAACTCGTGTCTTTTTTATTTTGAGTAGGGACTACTGGTATTAAATCCATCCCACATATGCCACAAGAGCCTAGCTCATCCTTAATAATTTCAGGGTGCATAGGACATGTGTATTGCGTGTTTTCTGAGGCTAATTTTAATTCTTCAACTAAATCCATCCCGCATATAGGGCAAGACCCTGCTTTATTATAGGTTTTATGACCCTCACAGTGCATCGGGCAATAAAAGACTCCTGTCCCGTTGTTATTGTGTTTTACAGGGGTGTTTTTAGGTGGGACGTGTGCCCCAATATTATGGATACTATAAGTCTCACCATCCTTTTTTAAGGCTTTTTGAAAATGATCTAATGGAATGTTTGATTCCATTTCAATAATAGCATTATCTAAATTAATAGTAACCTTAGAAACCCCTTTAACTTCAGAGAGTATTTTTTTAACATGGTTTCTACAACCGTTGCATGTCATGCCGTGTATGTGATAAGTCGTTTCCATAGGGCTATTTTTTTTGACTATACTTAAAAACCAATTTAGGATAAGTCCATTTTTTTATAAATAAAGATAAATTAAGCTTTAGATCTAAGTTTTAAAGCTTGTTTGTTTTTTTTTCACTCGATTGATTCATGACCATCTCGGGATCATATTGACAACATCCTGGTAAACTATTGTATGATTTAACATCCGATTTTTCCAAATCTGTATCGTAACCAGAGTTAGCAATAGCTTTATGGATGGTTTTTAAATCGGCTTTTGTTGCATCAAAGGTAATATCTATTTTCTTTTTATTAATGTTCCAAGTTGCACTTGCGACACCTGTAACGCTTTTAGCAGCTCTTTCAATGTTTACTTTACATAACCCGCAATTACCACGAACTCCAAAAGATTCTGTTGTTTTAGATTGCCCAAAACTAGCTGTTATGGTAAAAAGGACAATGGCGATACTTAAAATTATGTTTTTCATTTTTTTTAAATTTAATGGTTTATTAATTATACTGTGAAATTGCAATATTATGGTTGCTTTATTGTGCATAATTTTGGTTAAATTTCATCTAATGTTTTTCTTATTCCAACGGCCTTAAATTGTGTCGGAGTTAGCCCTGTTACTTGTTTGAATTGTCGAGACAAATGCTGTGGGCTACTATAGTTTAACTCGTATGATATTTGTGAAAGATTTAATTCATTGTATTTTAATAACTCTTTTACTTTTTCAATTTTTTGATGGATAATATATTTTTCAATAGTTTTACCTTCTACATCAGAAAATAGTTTACTTATTGTTATGTAATCTACATTAAATGTACGGGTTAGTATTTTTGAAGTATTGGTTTCATGATGATCCTTAGAATGGTGAATACGATTAATAAGTAACGATTTTACTTTATTAATAAGTTGCTTATCCTTGTCTTCCAATATTTCAAAACCTTCCTTTTCGAGAATCGAGTTAATTTTACTTTTTGAGGATTCAGTAACTTCAGTATCGAAATGAATCGTGCCAAAAAGGACTTCGTTAAAGTCTATATGATGTTTTATAAGTTCTTCTTTTATGACTTTGATGCAGCGTTTGCAAACCATATTTTTTATGTACAAAACTTTACTCATTTTAGAATCTTTTTTAGGTTATTCAATGGTTTCTTTTACACTGCCACAAGCTAGCATAGCGCCACCAAAATATGGATTAACGATATGCTCTTTTTCACTTAGCCAGTGGGCGCCTTCGTTACTATCTGCCATTGGACAAAAATGGCGATACACTTTTTTATTGATGCCAAATAACTGAACAGCTGTTGTTAAATGCGATGAGAGGTCTTTAAAATGTAATCTCTGTGCTTTAATCGCTGTTGTTTTAGCTATTGCATTAGCCGCAGATTTAATCTCTTTTTCTAATGGCATCCATTGCATATGTGCATTGTTGTTTGGAAGCTGCGTCATATCCACTTGATTTAAGCTGTTTAGTAACGCTTTAGACGCTTTAACAACTTCTTTTGAGTTATCTGTGATTAAGATGTCTTTTAAGGTTATATAATCTTCAAAAACAGTTTTTAATTGTTCTTGAAATGTAACAGGGACTTTTATTCTTTTAGTCATTGTCGTGTGATCACCCATATGTTTTTCAGAAGACATATCCATAGAAGACATTGTCATATCCATTTGCCTTTTCTTTTGGTTCATCATCGATTTTTTACCTTGTAATTGTGCTGCTGCATCTACTGTGAAAGCACCGTTAGTCACAATTTCATCACCGTTTGCTAAGCCATCTAAAACTTGATAATAGCTACCAGTATGATGGCCTAGAACAACTTCTCTCATTTCAAAAATAGGAGCGTCTGGATTTGTTTTAACATATACAACAGAGCGCTTCCCTGTCCACAAAACAGCCGACGATGGAATGCTTAATAGTTTAGTGTTTTCGGAAGTTGTATTTTCAATCTTCCCTTCTATAAACATCCCTGGTTTTAAATCTTTATTTTTATTATTTAATACCGCTCTTACTACAACGGTTCTTGTTTTTGTATTTAAGATAGGGTCTATAAAGCTTAATTTTGCTTTAAACTCTTTGTTAGGGTATGCTTTTGTTTTAACAACAATTTCTTGGCCTTTTTTAATTTGACTAATTTGATTTTCGTAGGCATCAAAGTTGGCCCATACAGTAGCAAGGTTTGTGACTTTAAAAATGGGGTGTCCATCCATAATATGAGCTCCTTCGTTAACTATAATTTCAGAAACGATTCCTGAAACATGGGAGTAGATAGTGAATTCAGTTTTTACTTGACCTGTTGTTTCTATTTCTGATAATTGAGAACCATGGATTTTCCAGTTTTTAAATTTGTTGCGAACGGCCTTATATAATTGTGGTTGCGTTTCTTTAATGCGATATGCTGTAATTAATTCTTGTTGTGCTGCAACTAGATCGGGAGAATAAACTTTAGCAATGGCTTGACCCATTGTAACATATTCACCTATTGAATTTACATATAATTTCTCAATGCGGCCATTAAAGTGAGCGGGTTGTGTTGCGGTTATATCTTCATTAACCATTATTTTACCAGATAAGGTTAGCGTATTAGCTTTTATAGTATTGTTCCCTATAATAGATGTCTCTACGTTAGCTAATGCCATAGCATTTTTTGTAAGCTTAAATTCATCGACTTTTAAACCTTCAGATGTAGATTCAGCAGGGATTAAATCCATACCACAAATGGGGCATGCTCCAGGTTCTGGTAGCATAATTTGCGGATGCATAGAGCAGGTCCACATTTCATTTGTAGTTTCTGCTTCGCTATGATTATGAGTCGTTTCTTGGCTTTCTGTAACGGTATTATGTGTTGTATTTCCAAAAGTTAACCAGCCTATTAGTAGGCCAATGATTAGTATGCCGATATAAATGATATATTTTTTCATTTTTTAATTACTTAAATAATTAATAAGAGTTGTTTGTGTATAATAGTCTCTAATAGACTCAATTTGGTTTATTTGGAATTTCAATTCTAATTCTTGAATATCCAATATGTCATTAAAATCAATCGTTCCTGTTTCGTAATTTTTGACTAAAATTTCTTCAGCATCTTTAGCTTGTTTTAAATTTTTTGATTGCGTATTATAGCTAATTCTTGCAGAAATGCGTTGGTTTACTACTTTATCTAATAGCGTTTCCAGTGTGTTTAGTCGTTCTTGTTTTTGAAAGATTATTTCTTGCTGTTTTAAGTTGTTTTGCCTTGTTTTTGATTTGTGTTTTTTATTAAAAATAGGAATTGACAACTTTACAAATGGCATTGTTATATCTTTACCATTATCGCTAAAATTCATATTTGGGCGTTCTGCAACAGCAACATAATCTAAGCCAAAACCTAGTAATGGCTTGCTTTCTTTTTGATTTAATAATTCGGATTGTTCAACAGATTGGTACAACTTATCATACTTAATTAATTCAGGGTGTATGCTTAAATTTTCTGTATTAATCAAGCTGTTTTCTGAAGGAATACCTAATATGTCTATTACGTTAATGGCGATAGATTTATCTCTATTTAATAATTTGTTGAATGCCGTTTGTTCAGCCAAATACTGTTGACTTAATACTTGCTTTAATTGTTCTAGTTCATTTTGACGCATTTGTAGTCGTAATACGTCTACAGCAGAAGCTTGATCAATTTCTACAGCAGTTAAAGCTAAAGTTTCATACGTTTTGAGTAAGTCAATATTTTCTGATAAAACTTTTTGTTTTGCATTAAGTGCATATAAGTTGTAATAGGATTGTGATACAGAAGTCATTAGTTTTCGTTTTGAAATAACAACCTCTTCATATTTAGTATCTGCCAATGCGCTCATATAATTTTCTCTAGCGGTAATTGTACCAAACCAAGGGAGCATTTGTGCTACCGAGACCTTGAATTTTTGAGCTCCTGTTCGTGTTTCTGGCTCGCTAATAAAATAACCTGCTGAAACATCTGTATTTGGAAGTGTATTTACTTCATTTACTTTTTCTGAAGCAATTTGGTATTGCAATTCAAATTTTTGAATCTCTGGGTTATTCGCCATCGCTTCATCAATTAATATTGCTAACTGTTGAGCGTTTGCAACTAAGCTTAAGAAAAGTAATACAAAAGTGATGACTGTCTTTATATTTAAGGTCTTATTTTTCATTTGTTAATAAGATTTTATTCTTGTTGTTAAGTCTTGCTTTTAAAGTTATTTCATTTTTCCAACTATACAAAACAGGCACAATAAAATAGGATGTAATATCTATAATCATTCCGCCAAAAATGGGGATTGCCATTGGAATCATTATATCGCTACCTCTTCCTGTTGAGGTTAATACTGGTAATAAAGCAAGAATGGTTGTAACGGTTGTCATTAAACACGGTCTAATGCGTTTACTAGCGGCTTCTAAAGCGGCCAATCGTATTGTTTTTTTAGTTGTGGGTTTTTTGTCATTAAAGACTTGAGTAAGATAGGTTGCCATAACAACGCCATCATCTGTAGCAATGCCAAAAAGAGCTATAAAACCAACCCAAACGGCGACACTTAAATTAATAGTTTTCATATTGAAGAGTTCTCTTATGTTTTCTCCAAAAAAGTTGAAATTTAAAAACCAATCCTGCCCGTATAACCAAATCATTACAAAACCACCAGCAAATGCAACAGTAATTCCTGTGAAAATCATTAAAGAAGTGGTTACAGAACGGAATTGAAAATAGAGTATTAAAAAGATAACAAATAATGCTAATGGGACTACAACAGCTAATGTTTTCTCTGCTCTTAATTGATTTTCATAGGTCCCCGTGAACTGATAATTAATACCTTTAGGAACAACTAAGGCACCAGAGTCTATTTTTTCTTGAATTAAACGTTGCGCATTTTCAATTACACTTACTTCTGCGAATCCATCTAATTTATCAAATAACACATAACCTATTAAAAAAGTGTCTTCACTTTTTATTATTTGTGGGCCTTGTTCGTAACGAATACTTGCCAATTCTTTTAAGGGGACAGGTTTACCTTTTTCTACAGGAACATAAATACCTTCCAAATCGGTAGGAGTAGCTCTTAGTTCTCTGGGATAGCGTACGCGAATCCCGTAGCGTTCTCTACCTTCAACCGTTTGTGAAATTTGCATCCCACCAACCGCTATTTTTAAAACATCTTGTACGTTTTCTACAGAAATGCCATAACGTGCAATTTTTTCTCGATCAATATCAATTAATAAATAGGGCTTTCCTACAATACGATCTGCGAATACAGCTTCTTTTTTTACGCCTTCAGTTTGTTTTAAAATGTTTTCTAATTGAACTCCAAAGGCTTCAATTTGTTTTAAATCTTGTCCTTTTACTTTTATTCCCATTGGAGCACGCATTCCTGTTTGTAACATAACTAAGCGTGTTTCTATAGGTTGTAATTTTGGAGCAGATGTTATTCCTGGTAATTTAGAAACTTTAATAATTTCATTCCAAATATCGTCTGGATTTTTTATTTTAGGTCTCCAATTACGGTAAAAAGCACCGTTATTATCTTCAATTAAATTATCTGAGGTGATATTATATGCTGTAGCAATGTGCATCTCTTTGTTTATGGTCGTCTTTGAGTTAACGGCTAAGTTTTCATTATAGATCAAACGGCCATCTTTTAATTCAAAAAAGCCATCTGAATTCACCTTATAACGCTGACGTTCTCCATGTGCATTCAGCATATATTCTGGCTTATACTGAATCATATTCTCATACATCGATAATGGTGCAGGGTCTAAAGCCGATTCTGTTCTACCTGCTTTTCCAACTACTGTTTTAATTTCAGGAATACTCGCAACGGCCATATCCAATTGTTGTAATACGCGTTTATTTTCTTCTACGCCAGCATGAGGCATAGAGGTTGGCATTAGTAAGAAAGAGCCTTCGTTTAAGGAAGGCATAAATTCCTTACCTGTGTTTTTCATTATATAGAAGCCAAAGATGACAATGCTTGTTGGAATAGTTAAAAACAGTATTTTATTTTGAAGTGCCCATTTTAAAATGCGAGTATAATAGTTTTGGAATACAGTAAAAATTCCTAGCAGTCCAAAGCAAATAATGGCAACAAAAACAAGGTTTAAGAAAAGGCTTTTATCTACACCCAATGGTCTCCAATAGCTAGCCAAAAGAAAAACAATAGCGAGTATTGAAATAATAATGTTAATGACATTTTTAGTAAGTACAAAACGAAAGGATAGGAGTGAGATATTGAATGCCTTTTGAGGTATTAAAGCCGTTATTCCAAAACCAAGTAAAACTAAGCCTAACCAATTTCCATATATAATAGTAATAACACCTAAGATTATTAATAGGCCTGAAATGATGTATTTAGAAGTTGTTCTTAGCGTTCTTTTTCTAAATAAAAAGGCTGCAAAAGGTGGTATTAAAAACAGCGCAATGACAAGTGCTGCAATTAAGGCAAAGGTTTTTGTAAAGGCTAATGGTCTAAATAATTTCCCTTCAGATCCAATCATTGTAAATACAGGAATAAAACTGATTATAGTTGTCATTACTGCTGTTACTATGGCTCCAGAAACTTCTGCTGTTGCGTTATAAACGAGGGTGTTTATGGGGCGTTTTTTAGTGTCTTCATCTAAATGGCGTATCACATTTTCAGAAAGTATGACCCCTACATCGACCATAGTTCCAATGGCAATAGCAATACCCGATAAGGCAACAATATTTGCATCGACGTTAAATAATTTCATTGCTACAAAAACCATCAACACGGCAACAGGCAGTAACCCCGATATAAGAATAGAGGCTCGTAAGTTAAAGACCATTACAATAATGACTAAAATAGTAATGAGTATTTCTAAAGTCAAGGCCTCGTTAAGTGTGCCTAATGTTTCTTGTATAAGCTCTGTTCTATCGTAAAAAGGGACAATAGTTATTTGTGAAGTACTCCCATTTGATAGCACTTTAGAAGGTAATCCAGGGCTTAATTCGTTTATTTTCTCTTTTACATTATTGATTACTTCCATTGGATTTGCGCCATATCTTGCAACAACAACGCCACCAACAACTTCGGCACCTTCTTTGTCTAAAATACCTCTACGTGTTTCTGGTCCGAGCGAGACTTTTGCGACATCCTTTATTTTTATTGCGGTAAAATCTTCGGAGGTTACGACTGCATTTTCTATATCTGCAATCGATTTTACGTAGCCCAAACCCCGGACTAAATATTCCGCTTGATTAATTTCCAGAGTTTGTGCTCCAATATCTTTATTACTTTCTTTAACTGCTTTTACAATACGGTCTAATCCAATGTTATATTGGCGCATTAATTCTGGGTTAACATCAATTTGATATTCTTGAACATAACCGCCAATAGAGGCTATTTCCGAAACGCCACTTGCAGAGGATAATGCATATTTTACATAGTAATCCTGAATGCTTCTTAATTCGTGTAAGTCCCAACCTCCAGTAACATTTCCATGTTCATCTCGTCCTTCAAGTGTATACCAGTAGATCTGACCTAATCCTGTTGCATCTGGACCTAAAGCAGGATTAACATCATTTGGTAATAAATTATTTGGTAATGAGTTTAGTTTTTCTAAAATTCTACTGCGGCTCCAGTAAAATTCAATATCTTCTTCAAAAATGATATAAATGCTTGAGAAGCCAAACATAGACGAGCTACGAATGGTTTTAACTCCTGGGATTCCAAGTAAAGAAGTGGTTAATGGATAGGTGATTTGATCTTCAATATCTTGAGGGGAGCGCCCATCCCATTTTGTGAATACAATTTGTTGATTTTCTCCAATATCTGGAATAGCATCAACAGCTACAGGGTTGTTAGGTAAGATACCGGTGTCCCAATTAAAAGGCGTATTTACAGTTCCCCAGCCTATAAAAAGAACGAGTAATAATACAGCTACGAGTTTGTTTTCTATTAGAAATTTTATGCTTTTATTTAGCATTATTTATGGTTTTTAAACAATTTAACAATTGGTGTAGAAAACACCATATAGTTTTTCTGCAATGAAATAGGCAGAGCATTACCATAATAACAGTACGTTATTGGGTAATATAGTCTAAATCTATGGTTTAAAAATCAAATTAAATAAGTCTCATCAAGCTTATATATGGACTTTGCGAACAAAGGAGGGATATACTCTTCGTAGGAAGTTGTATTTTTATTTGTGCCTTCAAAAAGGCTAATGTAAGTGTGTGAAAATGAAACTATAAAAAGTTTCTGAGTTTTAGAAAAAGTATGGGACGATAGACTTAATTCATCCTGGCCATCAATAGCAATTTGTTCATTGTTGCAACAGCTATTTTGAGTGATAGTGCATGCTTCTTTGGGGGCATTTTGCGTTTTCATTCCACAGGAATGTACTTTGCTAAAAACAGAAGTATCTACTAAAGTATCTCCGCAATAATGCATATCTATAGTGAATGACAATGTAGAGAAAAGCACTACAAAAGCCATTATAAAAGATATTATTTTAGAGAATACGTGTTTCATTTCAAATGCAAAGATATTAAAATCAGATAAAAACTGCTGAAAAATATGTTAAACAAGACTATATTTTAATTCACTTGCTAATACAAATGTCATATAAAACATAAAAAAGTTTGTGCATAATTTTGGATGTATTTTATCAATTAAGCTAGCCAGTTAAGCTTTTAATATATGTTTAGAGTTCCTGTGTAATGAATAGAAAGATTAACTATAATAGTTTTTGGGATACATATATTAATTGTAATATTGCGATATAACAATATTTAGATATGGGTGTATCAAAAACAGAAATATTTTCGGAAGAGCAAAATGAAATTGCAAGGTTTGCAAAGGTTTTTGGGCATCCAGCTAGGATTGCCATTTTGCAGTATATTTTTAAGAAAAACGCATGTGTTTGTGGTGATTTGGTAGGGGAGATAGGATTAGCTCAGCCAACCATATCTCAGCACTTAAAAGAATTAAAACACTTGGGGTTAATTAAAGGTAATATAGAAGGGACAAGTGTGTGTTACTGTATCGATATAGAAAAATGGACACAAATGAAAGTAATAATGACCTTGTTTTTAGACCAAGATATTATAATAGAAAAACAGTGTTGCTAACAAGAACGTTTAATTATAACAATAAATAAAATGAAATTATCTGAAATTAAGAAAGAACTAAAGCAGCTGGATCAAATCGCGTTTCAATTGCCTAACGGAGATCTTGTACCTAATCATTTTCATGTTACAGAAGTCGGTAAAATACAGAAAGATTTTATTGATTGTGGGGGGACTGTTAGAAAAGAAGAAGTTGTGAATTTTCAATTGTGGAATGCAAATGATTACGACCATAGACTGCATCCTGAAAAATTATTAAGTATTATCGAATTGTCTGAAAAAACACTTGGAATAGGTGATTTAGAAATAGAAGTGGAATACCAAGCCAATACGATAGGTAAATTTGGATTAGATTTTAATGGTGAAAACTTTTTGCTAACCACCCAGTTTACAGATTGTTTAGCCAAGGATAACTGCGGTGTTCCTGTAAAAGAAGATATAAAAACAGCATCAGTTTGTACACCTAATAGTGGCTGTTGTTAAGTTAAGAACGGGTATTAAATTTATATAATAGCGTTATGTATTTGAAATTAGAAAAGAGAATTCAATCTTTAAGGGTTGATCAGATATCTAAAACACGTAAACTTATTTTACAGCCTTTAATAGATTATATTATAAAAAAGAAGGAAGCAAAAGAAATAATTGCGCTTAATTTTATTTGTACACATAATTCTAGACGAAGTCATTTTTCTCAAGTATGGGCACAAACTTTAGCGCATTACTTTAATATAAAAAACGTATTTTGTTATTCTGGCGGTACGGAGGCTACAGCTCTTTTTTCTGTGGTAGCAGAAACATTGGTGGAATCAGGGTTTAAAATAAAAAAACTGAGCGAAAACAATAATCCTGTTTATAGTATAAAATATGCAGATAATGCGCATTCTGTGATAGGGTTTTCAAAAACATTAGACGATGATTTTAATCCTAAATCTAATTTTGCAGCGATTATGACCTGCTCTCAGGCGGATGAAGATTGTCCCTTTATAATTGGTGCAGAAAAAAGAATACCGATCTCTTTTGAGGATCCAAAAATGTTTGATGGTACTTCTTTACAAAATGAAAAATACAATGAAAGAAGTGTGCAAATAGGCACAGAACTTTATTATGTGTTTTCTCAGGTAAATAATTTAAAAACAAAAGAGTAAAGGATGTGAAGCTTGAGTGTTTGTATATTTAATGCAATTACTTGTACTGTAATGACAATAATGATTTAATAAGTTAACGATGAAAAATGAATGTTGCAATATAAATGAGGTTGTACAAGAATTTTATAATTACTTAAAAGCATATATTTTTAAAAAAGTTAGAGATAAAGCCATAGCTGAAGATGTTGTTCAAGAAGTAATGATTAAACTTATAGAATCTCACCAAAAATCTAAAAAGGTTACAAATGTTAAAGCATGGCTTTTCCAGGTAAGTAGGCATACAATATATGATTATTATAAAAAAAATAATTTAGAATTTAGTCTTGACGAGGATTGGGATCTTGGAGAAGAACCAACGTCTACGTTTTCAAAAATTGTAGTTTCAGATTATGTTATCCCTATGATAAAATTATTACCAGAACAATATGCATTACCGCTTCATTTAAGTGATATCGATAAAATGCCACAAAAGGAGATCGCGAAACAATTTAATCTCAGTGTATCGGCTACCAAAATGCGTATTCAACGGGCAAGAGTAAAATTAAAGGAACTTTTTACAGACTGTTGCTATATAGAGTACGATAAAAATGGGAATTTTATGAGCTGTACAATAAAACAGTCCTGTGAACCACTTCATAATGTTTCAAAACAATTAAAAAAATAATTTAAATGAATTTAACGATTGAGACAGTCTTAATCGTTTTTTTTTTTATTTCATTGTTTTTATTTCTGAAACTATAGTACTACTTGTTTAAGTTGTAAGGCTCTTGTATTCAGGGTTTTTTGTGTGGTTTTTTAGAATAAAAAAGAGGTGAGTATAATTTTTTTTTAAAATAATTCAAAAATAATGTGTCTTTTAGGGAGGCTTTCAGACTTCATAGTAAAGTTTAATTATTAAAATAAATAACAGAATTATGAAAACTGAAATTAAAATATTACACGCGTCTTGTTGTGGAGCAAATTCACCTATAAAAAAACATATCGAAAAAGTAGCCTTAGAGAATAACATAGCGGTTACTATTGAAGAATTTTCAGATCTAAAAGATACCATGAGTTATGGTACGATGACTTTTCCAGCATTAGTGATTAATGGAAAAGTGTACGATTATAAAAAATACATTGAAGACGAAAAATTAGTCTCCATTTTATAAAAATCATTATTACATTTTAGAAATGGAAACATTAACACAATGGCTTTCCAGTATCGCAGATTATTTAGTTTACGATTTACTGGGACTGGCCCAAGCAGAAGTCTTTAGTAGTGCGTTGCATTATTTTATAATAGGATTTACAGAGATTGTCATTTTAGTTATACTGGTAACATACCTTATGGGGATTGTTACCAGTTACTTACCAATGGATAAGATTCGCGTTTATTTAGAAAAAAATAAAAAATCTGGTCTAGGTAATATTTTTGCATCCTTATTAGGAGCTATAACTCCTTTTTGTTCTTGCTCTTCGATTCCTCTTTTTGTGGGAATGATGCAGGCACGTATTCCTTTAGGTATAGCCTTGTCTTTTTTAATAACATCACCATTAGTAAATGAAATTGCAATAGCTATTTTTTGGGTGTCTTATGGTTGGAAGGTTACTGTAATCTATGTTATAACAGGAATTGTTTTAGGTGTTTTAGGCGGGATTTTATTAGAAAAGTTAGGAATGGCAAAATATGTCGCAGAATGGATTAAAGAATTGGGTGAAAATAAAGCTGAGGTAGTTAAAGACAATAGACGTTTTATGGAACGTTTACCTGAGATAAATACAGAAGCTTTAAAAACACTTAAAAAACTAATTCCTTATATTTTTATAGGCTTAGCTATTGGTTCTTTTATTCATGGTTATGTACCACAATCCTTTTTTGAAACATATATCTCTAAATCCAATCCTTTAGCAGTTCCAATTGCCGTTATTTTGGCTATACCTTTATATATAGATGCTGTTGGCGTTTTACCTATTATAGAGTCTTTAGTTGCTAAAGGCGTGCCTTTGGGAACGGCTATAGCGTTTATGATGGCGTCGATAGGGCTTTCCTTACCAGAAGCTTTATTACTTAAAAAAGTAATGCAAAAAAAATTAATTATAGCATTCTTTACTACTATTGGTATCGGAATGATTATTTCTGGATTCTTCTTTAACCTTATTTTTTAACCCCAATTTACACACATACTTATGAAAAAATCATTATTATCTTCTATAGGCGCTATATTTGTTGCATTAGCAGCTTGTACTTGTTGCATTGGCCCTTTAATGGCATTAGCAGGACTCTTAGGAGTAACAGCTTCTCAATTAGTCTGGTTATCGAATATTAAAGGGTACCTTGTAACATTTAGTTTATTGGCTATCGGATATAACTTATATAGAGCGTATTACCCTAAAAAAACACAAGACTGCTGTAGCATAAATCAATCTGAAGCTTTAGACCAACTTAATGCTACGGAGAAAAAAACAGTTTCCATTTTTCAATCGAAGAAATTCCTGTGGGCCATAGCGGTACTTACCGTTATTATATTGCTACTTCCTTATTTATAGGTTCAATTTCTGTGTAGCATTATTAAGTATACCTTAACAATAGTGGCGTTTATAACGCACAATAAATATTATGGCAAGGGGCGTCCTTGTGTATCTAAACAATTATTAAAACTAATATTATGAAATTAAAAAACATTTTTTCAGCGCTTGTTTTTTGCGCTGTACTTTTAACCTCTTGTGATGGAGTAAGCCAATCAAAAAACTCAGAACAAGAATCCCATTCAAAAGAAGTCGTTCTTAATAAGAATGTAAAGAAAACCTATAAATTAAAAGGGTTTAATAAATCTTGCTGCTATGGAATTATCAATTATTCTTTAAAAGAAGTGGATGGATTTATTAAATCTGAAGCTAATGTTAAGAATCAAGAATTGACTGTTTGGTATAATACTGAGAAATGTTCAGAAGCAGAAATAAAAAAAGCAATCAATAAAACACCATATAAAATAGAGAAGACACTTTAAGTTAAAAAGCGATTATATTTTAATCATTCTGCTGTTAAAAAACGCACGTAAGTTAATAGCAGAATGCGCTTAATATATTTAGAAAAGTAAGACTATAATAAGTTTCATTTATCATACTTCATAAGAATAAATTATTAAGGCATAACAACTTTTAATAGTTTGCATGTAAGTTTTATTGTAAAAATTCTACTTTTGCCTAATATAAAAAGAATTTAAATGTCAGATACAATCGAAAAAGTAAAATGCCTAATAATAGGATCTGGACCTGCAGGCTATACTGCAGCCATTTACGCAGCTAGAGCAAATATGAAACCTGTTTTGTACCAAGGAACACAACCTGGTGGACAATTAACAACAACTAACGAAGTTGAGAATTTTCCAGGCTATCCAGAAGGAATTACTGGACCTGCGATGATGATGGAATTGCAAGCGCAAGCAGAACGTTTTGAAACAGATGTACGAGATGGTTGGGTTACTAAAGTCGATTTTTCAGGAGCTGTACATAAAGTTTGGATCAATGAAACGAAAGAAATTCATTGTGATACGGTTATTATATCTACAGGGGCAGCAGCAAAATACTTAGGTTTAGAATCTGAACAAAAATATTTAAAATTAGGAGGCGGTGTTTCCGCTTGTGCTGTTTGTGATGGGTTCTTTTATAGAAATCAAGAAGTCGTTATTGTTGGTGCAGGCGATAGTGCTTGTGAAGAAGCTCATTATTTATCTCAATTATGTACAAAAGTGACTATGTTGGTAAGAAGAGATGAGTTTAGAGCATCCAAAATTATGGCACATAGAGTAACTAATACAAAGAATATTGAAATATTGTTTAATACCGAAACAGAAGAAGTTTTAGGAGACGGACAAGTTGTTACAGGGGTTAAGGTTAAAAATAATAAAACTCAAGCAGTACAAGATATTCCTGCAACAGGTTTTTTTGTGGCTATAGGACACAAACCCAATACAGATATATTTAAAGGCTTTTTAGATTTAGATGAAACAGGTTATATTATTAATGTGCCAGGAACGTCTAAGACAAATGTAGACGGTGTTTTTGTAAGTGGAGATGCCGCAGATCATACGTATCGTCAGGCTATAACAGCAGCTGGTACAGGTTGTATGGCTGCATTAGATGCAGAACGTTATCTCGCCGCAAAAGAAGAGCCTGTTGAAGTCTCTTAAAAAAAAATAATAGTAAGATTTATAAAACCGAAGCCATGGCTTCGGTTTTATGTTTTTATTCCAAAAACGCAAATCATTAACTTAAAATTATTATTTTGCACCTTTAAACTAGTTATCCCTAATGACTATTAATAGCCTCCAAAATATAGAAAGTATTAACTTACTTTTAGAAAAAGCCTATTCAGGACGGACAAGTGATTTACCCAAGAGTATTAAAACAGCCAAAGAAGCTTTAACTGTAAGTATGCGCTTAAATGATAAAGCAGCCATTGGAAAAAGCTTGAATCAATTGTCTCTTTATTATATGATTATTAGTGACTTTAATAAGTCTAAGACTTATGCTAAAGAAGCAATAGCGTGTTTTACATCAATAAATGATGAAAAAGGTATTGCAGACTCTAATTATAATATTGGAAGTATCCACTATAAAACAAATAATTATCATTTAGGATTGAAATATCTTCTTCAGTCCTTGAGTGTTTATAGAAAGTATAACGATTTACATAATCAATCTAAAGTAGAGAAATCCATTGGTACTATTTATGAGTATATCGGAGATACATACAATGCCTTTAAATCTTACAAAAGCGCTATACAAATAGCAAGAAGAATTTCAGATTTAGATTTGGAATCAAATGTCTGTAATAATTTATCAGGATTATTATTAAAAAAGCAAATGGTAAAATTTGCGATGCGAATGATAGAGCATTCTATTAAAATAAAAAAAGAAACCAAAGATATTAGAGGCTATGGTTTTGCAATTTATGGTAGAGGGAAAGTACATTTCGCTAATAAGGACTATGAAAAAGCGGAGACCGATTTTTTAGAAGGGATTACCATTCATAGAGACATTGTGGAAAACATGGGAGCAGCTATGGGACTCCATAAGGTGGGGTATATGTATTTTACGTTAGGCTATTTAAAAAAAGCACAACAATTTATTGAGCAAGGCTTGGCATTAAGTATTAAGTACAATATGTCTATGCTAAAAATTAAAAACTATCATCTTTTATATTTAATTCAAAAGGAAGAACGTAATACAGAAAAAGCTCTAGAGTATCTGGAAATTTATTTAACAGAGAAGGAAGCCGTAATTAACACGCAAACTTTAAAAATTATTGAGAGTTATGATTTAATCAATAAAATGAATAAATTGGAGAGTGAAGCTTTTCTTCAAAAAATTAAACAAAAGAATATTGATAAAAAAAATAATGAAGAACAGCGTTCCGTAAGGTTGAAAGAACAATTTTTATCCATAATGAGTCATGAGATAAGAACACCTCTTAACGCTATTACAACAATAGTTTTTCTTTTGGAAAAGAAAGTAAAAGGGGAAAGTAAAGAATTGTTACAAAGTCTTCAATTTGCTTCTAATAACTTAATTAATATTGTTAATGATATATTAGATTTCACCAAATTAGATGCTAAAAAAGCAAAATTAGAGTTAGCTAATTCTAGTTTTCATAAGCTATGTGATAAAATTTTAAATTTACATTTAAACGTAGCAAATAAAAAAGGTTTAGATCTTTTTTGGGAAAATGATATTCCAAAAAAACAGCATTATCTTATTGATGAGACAAAATTGGCACAAATTCTTAGTAATTTAATAAACAATGCCATTAAGTTTACAGAAAACGGAAGCGTTACCTTTAAAGCAAAGTTAGTAGCGGAAAATGAGGATTACGATACGGTAAGATTAAGTGTTGCAGATACAGGGGAAGGAATACATGAGGAAGATAGAGCTATGATTTTTAAAAGTTTTTCTCAAGTAAAACCTATTACAACTCGAAAACAAGGCGGCACAGGTTTAGGTTTAGCAATAGTAAAACGACTAGTTAAATTACACAAGAGTGAAATTAAAGTAATAAGTAAGGAACATAAAGGATCAGAGTTTTATTTTACCATAGATTTAGAAAAAGTAAAGATTGTTAATGTTGAAAAAAATAATGATTTTCACGAATTAAACGGAACACGAGTATTATTAGCTGAAGATACTCCTATTAATTCCATGCTTATTAAAAAATTATTATCCAATTGGGGTGTTCTTACAGATCATATTGTAAATGGAAAACAAGCTGTAGAATTTGCTAAAAAGAAGCAATATGATTTTATTTTAATGGATATTCATATGCCAGAAATGGATGGATTAGATGCTACGCGATTAATACGAACAACAGATAATTTTAATAATAATACGCCTATTTTTGCTGTAACTGCCGATGTTATGACCAATGAGAGTAAGGCCGATTTAGAATTATTCGATGGTATTTTATGGAAACCCATAGAGATTGAAAAGCTATATTCTACTTTAACAAAAGCAATAAAAAAAAACGCCATTTAGAAGAAGATGATCAAATCAAATGGTAGGCCTAATTACTTATAACAGAGGTGTGTTTATTTTTTTTTCAAAAGAGCTTGATCATTAAATGATTTTAGTTCTATTTTTGGATTGCCATAAATGTATGTCTCAGTAGTCCCGGAAGCTTCAATGGTAAGCGATTCTATAGTTTCTATATATGCACTAGCTTTAGTTTCTATAGCTAGGGAACAGTTTTTAGCAGTTAACTTATTCCCTTTAAATCGGGAATAATTATCTAACCTTAATTTTAAACTGTCTGTATTCCCTTCAATTTCAGCAATAGTACGTTGGTACATATCCATTTCTATTCCAGTTGCATTTATTAAAGCTTCTATTTTGCTATTTTCACTTAATTCTAGAGTCGCTTTATTAGCTGTTACATTTAATTTTACTTTACCTTTATCGCCATTAACTAATTTAAATAAATCTGTTCTTAAAGTTAAATAAGCTTCTGAATCCCCTTTTGTAATCAAGGTTAAATCTTTAAATGTTAAGGTGCTTAAATTACTAATTTCAGCATCATCTTTTAATTCTATTGTATTTAATAGATCTGCAGCTGTAACTATAATTTCTAGTGTTTTATGAGATGTAATACGATGCGTTGAACTAAATTTTAAACTGCCATTTTGTACGGAGAATTCAATAACATCGTGCAGATTGTCATCGGCATTTATTTCAATAGAAGGCGTTAAACCTTGGATTAGTTTTATTTCAAACGATTCCCCAATTACGATACGTTCAAAAGCATCAATTTCTGTAATTACATTTGTGACATTTCTACTGCCTTTAATTTTTTTCTTTTTTTGAGAAAAGCCATTAAAAGCTACTAACAGTATAAATAAGAGCAGTATTGATTTTTTGTTCATTCGTGGGTTCATTTTTATAAAACAAATATAAAAAAACCATTCTAAACTTAATTAAAAGCTTAAAATGGTTTTTAGTGGTTGTTTAAATTGGTTAAAATAGTATGGCAACCAATATTACTGTGATTAATTTTACTAAAGCGATCATTATTTATTGTATTTGTTATGGTTATTTATTGTTTTTAGTGTCTTTTTTAGAGGTTACCTTTATCCCATCGTCATCTATTTTAACATCAACATTACTACTTTCTGCTTCAACGCCTTCCTCGTTAATTTTAACTTCTACAGTTTTATTTTTTACCTCAAATCCATTGTTATCAATTTTTAGTTTAGAGTGCTCTCCGTTTAAATCTACTTTAACCTTAAAAGCATTATCATTTTCGTTGGCATCATTTTCTTCTGTTACTACTTTACAATCCATACATTTTAGGTCATTATTTTCAATCTTTAAAAAATGTTCTTCCATATGTCTCCTTTTTAAAGAATTGTTGATATACCTGTAGTTATGATGATAACTTGAGGTGTTACTATCGGCATAAAATATAGAACCTATTGGCAAATATAAGGTGATTTTTAATTCCTGATCTCTATATTTTGTGCCTTCAGGAATGGTAAAATTATTATCTAATAGTAATTCGTTATTTATTAATTGGTAATGATACGAAATATTTTCGGCTTTGTGCTTTGCAGAATCGTAGGAACGCCCTCGTGCTGTCTTTACAACTTTAATTTTAGCGATACTGTCTCTTGTAGATTTTATTATAAGTCCAATGTTTTGTGAGTAAATTATTTTATCTCCATTTTCATTAAACCCAGATTTAAAATTAGAATTTCTGTAAAAATGTTCTGCAAAATAATCATTTCCTTTCATCGTAATTACTAGTGTATCATTTGCTGCTACGCTTTTGAACGTTTCAGTAGAGATAAAAGCTCCTTTTTCTTTAAAAGAGACGCTTTGCTTTACAGATAAAACAATAATTGTAATTAAACAGATCAACCAAATACCTAATAAAGTAGACTTTGCAAAAATACCAATAGATTTTAAATTGTTTATCAATATTTTTAATCCTAGATAAAAGATAAAAAATGCAATAATTCCGAAAAATAAAAATAGAATTATTGAAAGGCCCCATAATGGAACACCTGTAGCATTAACAATATCTAACCAATCGATGCCTTCAAAGCTTGCCGAGTCTACCATTTCTAGGGAAACAAGACTAACTATAAGTGTTATTAAAGTACTCGCACCGACTATCATTAAAATGATACCTATAAATTTGGCAAGCAATTTAAGAAAGAACATTAAGACCTCTGTAATGGTGTCAAAAAATGTTTTAGAACTCGATTTAATACGGTTAGTATCCACGCGTTTTACGCCTTCTGTAATACTATCGCTAGCATTACCTATACCTTCTTTTAATTTGCTTCCTGCTTTATCAAGATGTGTACTTACATTTTCTGAAGCATTTTGAAACCCATCACGAATTTTTTTTTCAATATTACTAATGTTTACAGGTTCTCCCGTCATTGTAATTTTATCGGCAGTAGATACTGCTTCAGGAATTAAAATCCACAGTAGTATATATAGAATAATACCTGTTCCCGCACCAAAAACTAAAAGTAACCAAGCAAGGCGTACCCAAATGGCTTCAATACCAAAATAATGTCCAAGACCTGCCGAAACACCACCTATATACGAATTATCTGTGTCTCTAAATAATTTTCTGGTTTTTGTACTACGTTTTTTATGAGCTGTATTAGGTTCGTCTTCAAAGATTTCATCATCAACAAGGTAGTCTTCTGGTTGTCCCATAATAGTAATAACTTGATCGACTTCTTTGTTACCTATAACTTGCTTATTGTGTTTTATAAGTTCAGAAAATAATTCTGCAATTCTTGCCTCAATATCAGCAATAATTTCAGAGCGTCCTTGAGAGTCGGTAAATGAGCGTTTTATAGCTTCAAGATAGCGTTGCAGTTTTAAGTAAGCATCTTCATCTATGTGAAAAAATATACCTGCTAAATTTATGTTAACTGTTTTATTCATTTTTAGTTGTTTTTGAGCTTGTTACTATGTTAACTGCGTTTTGTAATTCGTCCCAAGTAGTGGTTAGTTCTTTTAAAAATAATTTGCCTGTTTCGGTTAAACCATAATATTTTCTAGGTGGTCCAGAGGTTGATTCTTCCCAACGATAATTAAGAAGTCCTGCGTTTTTAAGCCGTGTAAGTAAAGGATAGATAGTCCCTTCAACGACTAGTAATTTAGCATCCTTTAACGTCCCTAATATTTCAGCGACGTATGCATCATCATCCTTTAAAACGGATAGAATGCAATATTCTAAGACACCTTTTCGCATTTGTGCTTTTGTGTTTTCTATTTTCATACGTTAAATAGATTAATTTTTAAACTGTTCATTTTTTGATTGATTGGATTGATGAAATTGATTATGCGTTTTATTTTATAAAATTAATAGTTAAAGGATAATTATATAAAATACCATCTCTTGCTTTTAAACTTGCGGTAATGATAAGCACCAATTCTATTATAAAACCAAAGAGTGCTAAAAAACCTATGGAACCTCCTATATATAATAATGGTGAAGGTTTGTTAATATTAATATGTATGCTATCAAAAGCATTAAAATCTAAAAAATTAAGATCACTCAGCAAACTAAAAGCAAAAAAAGGAATGCTAATCATACCAATGCATATGGCATACAATAAAATACTCATTTGAAAATTAATGGCTTGTTTACCATGTGCATCTATAAATTTTGATTTCCCTTTATTTATAGACCATAGAACTATAGGGCCAATAAAATTACCAAAAGGAATGATGAATCTACTAAAAGTAGATAAATGTATAAACGTTGCAATATTGTTATGATTATTTTCGGTCATTTTTAAAAGGATATAATAGTTTCTTATGCAAATATATGTTTAAAAAAAGGTATTATGTTACGCACAGTACTAAAAATTAACATAAAATTAACATTTAGTAAAGTCTTTTTTTTTCAATATTTTTGGTTTAAATATGAAAAATATGAAGTTAACACCTAGACGAATTAATATTTTTAACCTGTTTAAATTACCTGCGGTTTATTTTACAGGAGTGCGCGTAAGTGCTATTTCCCAAGCATCTTGTACCGTTAAAGTCAAATACCGATGGATTAACCAAAACCCCTTTAAATCTATGTTTTGGGCTGTTCAAGGTATGGCAGCCGAGTTAACAACAGGAGCTTTGGTGTTAATGAAAATTAGGGAGAGCGGCGAAAAAATTTCTATGCTAGTGGCCAACAATAATGCCACGTTTACTAAAAAAGCAACAGGGAAAATCGTATTTGAATGTCGAGATGGACATTTAATAGATGCAGCTATAAAAAGAACAATAAAAACAGGAGAAGGACAAACCTTTTGGATGCAATCAATTGGGACTAATGCAGATGGCGTTATTGTTTCAACTTTTAATTTTGAATGGTCTGTAAAATTAAAAACGAAATTATAATAGCCATAGTGTAACAAAACTTAAAATAAACGAACTAATAGATATATTAATCAAAAAATTAAAAAATGACTGCACATGAAATAGATTATAGAATATACGGTGAAGAAATGCAATATGTAGAGATCGAACTAGATCCTCAAGAAGGAGTTATTGCAGAGTCAGGAAGCTTTATGATGATGGATGATGGTATTACGATGGAAACCATTTTTGGAGACGGTTCACAAAATAATTCTGGATTTTTTGGAAAAATTCTAGGCGCAGGTAAACGTATTCTTACAGGGGAAAGTTTGTTTATGACCGCTTTTTATAATACTCTTACAGGAAAACGAAATGTATCTTTTGCATCTCCTTACCCAGGAAAAATCATCCCTATAGATTTAACAGGGTACAATGGGAAATTTATTTGTCAAAAAGATGCCTTTTTGTGTGCTGCAAAAGGCGTAAGTATTGGAATAGAATTTAGTAAGAAACTAGGAAGAGGGTTGTTTGGAGGCGAAGGTTTTATAATGCAAAAGTTAGAAGGAGACGGGATGGCATTTGTACATGCTGGTGGAACAATGGCTAGAAAAGAATTACGAGCTGGAGAAACACTTAGAGTCGATACGGGATGTATTGTAGGGTTTACGCAAAATATTGATTACGATATTGAGTTTGTAGGCGGTATAAAGAATACTGTTTTTGGAGGAGAAGGCCTATTTTTTGCGAAATTGAAAGGCCCTGGAGTTGTATACATACAGTCCTTACCATTTAGTCGATTGGCAGGGCGTGTATTAGCGGGGATACCACAAGGTGGAAATAGTAAAGGAGAAGGTAGCATCCTTGGTAGTTTTGGAGATATTCTGGATGGTGATAATAAGTTTTAGATTATAATTATACTTTTTTTAACTATTAAAAAAAGCTTAAGGATGTTTAAAGAATTCTTTTTTTTACTACCTTTAATTTATATAATAAAACCGTTTGCCTATAACAAAAACTACGTTTAATATTAACTAAAACCTTATTACTTAATTATGGCAAGAGCAATGTTTGAGTATACCAAAACCATACTCAATAAAGTAAGTTTTGATACTAACTTGTTTTGCAGGGAAGTAGAAAAAGCCCTTGAAAGG
Organism: Lacinutrix sp. YIN62; assembly: GCF_057219185.1. Lineage (NCBI taxonomy): Bacteria > Pseudomonadati > Bacteroidota > Flavobacteriia > Flavobacteriales > Flavobacteriaceae > Lacinutrix > Lacinutrix sp. YIN62. The sequence continues at coordinate 3,478 of NZ_JBXVVH010000021.1, read as the reverse complement.
TTGTTACCTTATGAAATACAAGAGCTTAAAATTTACATCGAATCTTTAATACAGAAGAACCCTGATTTAAATCAATGTTTAATTTACCTTAAAGCATAAAAAAAAGCGACTGTTTAGTCGCTTTTTACTTGTTAAAAAGAATTTATATTTAATTAGTTTTTATATTTGTATAAAAAACAAGACTGAAGAAATATTATACCATATTATTGTTTTTTACTTTTATAATCAGGCCTGCTTATTATACTGGTTATGTGGCCTATTTTCAATTAAATATAGATTATATTGTTGAAACATATTGTAAAAATAAGAGCAAGCCAGAATTGCAATGTAATGGTAATTGCCATTTAACAGCCCAATTAGCTTCAGTGTCAGAAACAGATAATGATTTTGAAGGCTATACGACTTTTATAGATGTTTTTTACCCCGTTTATTTTCAAAAGGAAGTTGATTGCTCTTTATTAATTGTCAAAGACTTCGATATAAAAAATAACTGGAATTATAATTGTTGTAAGCCAAAAGGTTATATAAACATACCTTATCACCCTCCCAAATTGAGAAAAGCATATTCCGTATAACATTCTCAAAAAAATCAACTTAAAGACAAAATCATTAGTATAATGACAAAATATATAGCTGCCCTATTAATTATGGCAACAACAGTGCTGTACGCACAAGATAATAATAAAGAAACAGATATAGAAACGACTAAGACTGCTAGGCCTGATGCTCATGCACCCATTTCGGTAATGGGAGATCATACGCATGGAAAAGGTGAGTTTATGTTTTCTTACCGCTATATGTCTATGAATATGGAAGATCTTATTTTAGGAGACGAAGATGTTTCGTTTTCTAGTGTATTGCTTCCTAACGGCGGTAAATATATGGTTACTCCCACAAAAATGCCTATGCAGATGCATATGCTAGGCGGTATGTATGCGCCAAGCGATAAAATAACTTTGGCCGCAATGTTTAACTATATCACTATGGAAATGGATCATATAACAGCTATGGGGCAGACTTTTACAACTGAGTCTTCTGGATTTAGTGATGTAAAACTGGCCATGTTATACAAGCTCTATAATAAAAACGGGAGCAAGTTACACGGACAAATAGGAGTGTCTATTCCTACAGGTTCTATCGAAAATGAAGATGTTATACCTGCATCGAATGGGAATGATGTTATTTTACCTTACCCAATGCAAATAGGAAGTGGTACTTTTGATACAGAACTGGGATTAACCTATTGGAAAGTTTGGGATATAATGTCTTTTGGGACGCAACTAAAAGGAGTGCTACGTCTAGGAGAAAATGATAACGATTACAGATTAGGGAATCGTTATAGCTTAAATAATTGGTTTGCTTTAAACGCGAGTGATTGGATTAGTTTTTCGGCACGAATTGAAGGTCTTGTTGTAGACGAAATTTCAGGAGTTAATCCAAATTTAAATCCTATGATGGTTATTACAGCCGATACTAATAATTCTGGTGGCACGTTTGTAAATACAGGGCTAGGTTTTAATATTATAGTACCTAAAGGAACTCTTAAAGACTTACGCTTTGGTTTTGAGTTTGCAACACCAGTATTTCAAGATGTAAATGGGGTACAGTTAAAAACTAAAGAAACAATTACTTTAGGGTTACAGTATGCTATGTAATTAGCATTCTATATATCAATAAATAAAAAAGCTGTATAAATTTATACAGCTTTTTTATTAAAATCACATTGTTTTAAATATTGTACTTAAGGATATTTGTGCTACAAAAAATAACAGTACTATTTTTATTTTGATAATGGGCTTACTATTTCTACATTTTGAAATGCGATCGCACCTCTAATAATACCAGAGATTACGCTTTGTACCGCCTCTATTATTTGCATCTTTAATTCGCTTTTATGGTAAATAATACTCACTTCTCTAGCAGGAGATGGATCGTTGAAATAATGGATGTTGCTTTTGGCAGAGTCGTTTACATCTAAAGTATGTAAGTAGGGGAGTAGGGTCATGCCTAGGCCTTCATTCGATAGTTTCATTAACGTTTCTATACTACCACTTTCTAGTTGAAAGATATCATCATTGTGATCTTTGAATACATTGCAAAGGTTAATTACACCATCTCTAAAGCAATGCCCATCCTCAAGCAATAACATGTCTTGAATGTTTAAATCGGAAACATCTATTTTTTTCTTTTCAGATAGCCTATGGTTTTTGGGAATATAAGCTACAAAGGGTTCAAAATATAGAACACGCTCCTTTATGTTTTCGTTTTCTAACGGTGTTGCAGCTATAGCTGCGTCTAAATGTCCGTCATTTATTCTAGAAATTATTTCCTCTGTTGTTAATTCTTCAATGATAAGTTTTACTTTGGGGTGTTTTTTTATAAAAGTCTTTAAAAACATAGGAAGTAAAGTAGGCATAATAGTGGGAATAATGCCCAATTTAAACTCGCCTCCAATATATCCTTTTTGTTGATCTACAATATCTTGTATTCTATTGGATTCATTTACAATATTTCTTGCCTGATTTACTATTTTTCGCCCAACCTCTGTAAGCTCTATTGGTTTTTTGCTCCTGTCGAAAATTAATATATCCAATTGATCTTCTAATTTTTGAATTTGCATACTTAGGGTTGGCTGTGTCACGAAGCACTTTGCAGCAGCTTTGGTAAAATTTTGATGTTCTGCTACAGCCAAAACATAAGATAATTGTGTAATAGTCATAATTGATTAGATAGTTTTAGACTATAAAAATATAAAAAGCATCGATAAAGGTTATAGGTTTTAATGTTTAATTAAGAATTAAATTTGAATACATTTAATAAAAAACAAAAGTATCAATAAAATGAATTATAATAGTTTAGGTTTAGCAACGGAGATAACTAAGGAATTAGCAGATGATTTAAATCATTTATTGGCTAATTTTCAAACGTATTATCAAAACTTAAGAGGAATTCACTGGAATATAAAGGGAAAGAATTTTTTTGATTTACATATAAAATTTGAAGAATTGTACACAGATGCCAATGTAAAAGTCGATTTGCTCGCAGAGCGAATTTTAACCTTAGGGCAAACGCCATTACATACTTTTGAAGATTACAATGCTATAACAAAAGTACCTATTGGAAAAAATATTTCTAAAGATGATAAGGCAGTACGTTTAATCGTAAATTCGTTAACGGTATTATTGAAGCTGGAACGACAAATTTTAGAAAAAGCAGGAAATGCTAATGATGAAGGTACCAACTCTATGATGAGTGATTTTATTACAGAGCAAGAAAAAACAGTTTGGATGATGAACGCTTGGTTAGAAGAAAGTATTTAATTGATATATTTTCAAAACTAATAAAATAAAAAGCGCAATAAGATTAATATTTATGGCAGTATCTCATAAACTGTGTAAGTTTAAAAATCTCGGGGTTTAATTCACCCTCGAGATTTTTTTATTTATTAACTTTAACACATTTATGAAACCAGAAGATT
>NZ_JBXVVH010000020.1:0-61168 GCF_057219185.1 Lacinutrix sp. YIN62 | reverse complement strand
CATATAAAAAATCTAAATGTAATACCGCTTTTAACTTGCGGTAAAAGTTGTGTTTCGGAATGCGTTCGCTCAATTGAAAATGAGAAAATAATTTTTCTTGGTACTCTTTTTTACCTTGCATAACTAAAGTTAAGAAATAACTAAGCCGCTTTTAAATTCCTTTACTATCTTTAGCAACAAACTTGTGCAACAGGCACAATGTGTAAAAAAAATACTATTTTTAGTGCTTAATCGAAAGGGTTGTACATATTTGCTTGCTTCTGATTTTCCGAAGGAAAATCACAGCTTACAACCCCGTACTTTCCTTACACGAAACGTTAGGTGCAATAAGATGAAAAGAAGAAAAACATACATTTATTCATTAATTATTATAATTATTCTTGCGTGGTTTTTTTCAGGATTTGTAAATATTGACACAAAACATATCCCTATTAAAAAAATCACTAAAACTAATGTACTGTACCTTTTTGGTAAAAAAAGTATTTGGAGTTTTGATAAAACAGTTGAACACTATAATAAAATAGGACTAAAAACTAGAGAAGATTGGTATAGAGGAAAAAATATTCATTGGAGCTACATTTATGAGTATACCAGTTTTGATAGTTTAAAAAGAGTGACTTGGCTAACAGGAAATAGTTTGTCTCCTCAAAAAAGCACAAACTTTAAATACGATAGTTATAATAGATTAATTGAAAAAAAAGATTCTTCAATCGACAAGAAAACAAAAAAAACAACCATATATGATAAAGATATTTTCTATTATGATTCATTAGGAAGAAATTATAAAACCGAAATGAAACACATAGGAAAAAAAAGCACAGGTATATCTACCTTTATTGAATATTACAATCCTGAAAATAAAATTATCTCTAGACTACATATATCCTTTGACTCTTCCGAATATCTAACAACTTATAAGTATGATAAAAATGGCTATTTAAAAAATAAATTTGGAGGGTTAACAAATGACAGTATTTACTATAAAACCAATGAAAAAGGACAAATTACTGAGGAGATTACAAAGAACTACATTCCAGAAAAGAATGAATATTATTATGATGAAAATGGAAATAAAATTAAGACAATTTTAGATGTTAATAAATTGCATCATGAGTATGAATTTATTTATGACAAAAACAATAGAATAACAAAGGAATTAAGACCCAAGACATTGTTTGGATTCATAAGAGGTGGTGTTGAATACGAATTCGATTACTATTTGGAATGAAACTCCACCCAACAAAGCACTGAGATAAAACCAAATAAAACTAAACCCATTACACCTCAGAACATTGCACTATTCATTGCTATAAGGTACCTCATTTTTAACGATAGAAAAGCTTGTTTTAGTAACTTGTTACACACTGCTATTAAAGCCAGCTTTTTACTTTTGCCACTATTCTATCAAAAAGGGATTTACATGCTCGGTTATATTTACAGGCATTAAAAGGGCACATAAATAATAAATTTCTAAGTTTTGGGTTCTTATTTTACTAATTCGTGGGTGTCCTTTTATACTAGTTCCACTTTGTCTTATTATTGGAGTTAATTTAGCATAACCACAAACGGTTTTTTGAATTTTCAAAACGATGAAAACCATCTGTATAAACTAATAATATTAAAGCTGTTTTAGTGCCTATTCCTGGAATACTTTGCAATAAAGTTAATGATGATTATAAGTTTTCCTAAAAAATGAATGGTTAAAAAGTATCATAATTGTCTTAACTTTAAGTCGTATTATGAGAAATCATAAGTTTTTACCTATACATATTTCAAAAAAAATAAAAGAACTAGATAATGGCAAGAGTGCCGATCAAATGAGTCATGAGCAGGATGTTATTACACTGGAAAAAAATAGTTAAATGAATAAAAGCCCTTTTACGATTTCCATAGCACTCAAGGAATGACTATAAATGAACTAAGGCTACGTTTTTATTACACTCTTTTACTTAAATTGCGGGACGGACGCTCAATATTAAATATGCTCTAGAACTAAAGCAGAATTTTTAACGGGTGTGCTGCATATCTACAGCGTATAATCTTATACATCATCATAAATCAATAACAAAATTTTTAAGATAAATATGAAAAATAAAAAAGCAATAATTACCGGAGGAAGTAGAGGGTTAGGAAAAGCCACTGCTATTGCATTTGCAAAAGAAGGCGTTGACATCGCTATAACAGGAAGAAATGAAAAGGCTTTAAAGGAAACGGTTTCTGAATTAGAAACCTTTGGAGTTAACGCTATATATTCCGTATTTGATGTAGGGAATTATCCAGATGTACAAATTGGTATAAAAAATATTGTAAAGAAAATGGGGGCTATTGATATTTTAGTAAACAATGCTGGAATAGCGGCGTTTGGAGCTTTTAATGAAATGGAGGTAAGTCAATGGAGTCAAATTATTCAAACTAATTTGATGGGTATGTACTATGTGACTAAGGAAGTTTTACCCTATTTACTAAGTCAGAATGAAGGTGATATTATAAATATTTCATCTACAGCAGGGCTAAATGGTAATGCAAACACATCTGCTTATTCAGCGTCTAAATTTGCGGTTATTGGAATGTCTGAATCCTTAATGAAAGAGGTTAGGAAGGATAACATTAGAGTTTGTACATTAACACCTAGTACTATAGAAACAGATATGTCAATTGATTTGGGGATTACAAATAAAGACTCTCAAGATCGTGTTTTACAACCAAATGATTTTGCTGAATTAATTGTTGCTAGTATAAAACTCCCCAGAAGAGCAATGCTGAAAGGAGCATCTTTATTGTCAACTAATCCTTAAAAATAGTCTTATTATATAACGATTTTAATCGTAATTTAGCTTAATACTGAGAGAACGAAAATATCAGATAGATTTAAAAGACATATTATAAAAAGAATTAATCTATAGCTCAATGAGAAAGTTTTTAAGTAAGTTGGTAAGTGTGCTATTATTCTTAGTCGTATTATCATGTCAAGATGTGGCAACGATAGAGTCAATACCTTCAAAATATTCTAAAACAGAAAAAGGAAAAATTCATTATAAAGAATTTGGAAACGGAGAAAAAACGTTAATTTTTGTACATGGCTGGGGATGTGATTTAAATACTTGGAAATATCAATTCAATCATTTTAAAGATAAATATCATCTGGTTTTTATAGACTTGCCAGGTCATGGAAAAAGCGACAAACCAAAAATAAATTACACGATTGATTATTTTGCCCAATCGGTAAAACAAGTAATAGAGGATTTGGAGCTTAAAAGGCCTATTTTTATAGGGCACAGTATGGGATTCCCTGTTTGCAGGCAATTAATGCGAAAATTAAATGATAATACTGCTAGTATTTGTAATGTAGATGGAGTGTATTTTAAATTTCCAAAAGACAGTATTGAAAAAATAAAGTATAAAAAGGAATTGAATAGTTTTGTGAAAACGTTTAAAGGGAAAAACTATAAGCAGAAGGTAAAACAATTTATTTCTGGTTTTATAACTGATAAAACACCAGAAGATACAAAAAAATATATTCTGTCTACAATGACAAGTAATCCTGAGTTTGTAGGTTATAGTTCAATGAATGATATGATTCATGAAAAATACTGGACGGAAGATGTACTATATAATCAAACGCTTACCATTTACGCTAAAACCGCTGAATTGCCTACTGATAACCAGATGTATTTGGAATCATTATTCCCTAATCAGGCCTATTATGAAATAAAAGATGTAAATCACTTTATTATGATGGAAAAACCAAGTGAATTTAATATTCTTCTTGAAAAATTTATAGAACAAAAATAAATGATAGAATGGATTCAAAAGAATTGGAAATAAGACAGGAAGAAACTAAAGATTATTCGTCTGTTTTTTCACTAATAAAAGAGGCCTTTAAATCTGAAGAGTATAGTGACCATAAAGAACAATTTTTGGTAGAACGATTAAGAAAATCAGATGTATTTGTTCCCGAACTTTCAATAGTCGCAATAATCGACAATAAAATAGTTGGGCATATTCTTTTAACAAAGTTGGAGATTGTAAATGATAATACGATATTTCATTCTTTAGCGTTAGCACCAGTATCTGTTTCTCCAGAATATCAAGGACAAGGAATTGGAGGGAAACTAATAAACCAAGCTCATATAAAAGCAAAAGAATTAGGGCATAAATCAATCGTTCTTCTTGGGCATGAAAAATATTATCCGAGATTTGGTTATGAGCAAGCAGGTAAATATGGGATTGAATTACCATTTGACGTACCAAAAGAAAACGCTATGGTTATAGAACTTGTTGAGCATAGCTTGAGTGAAGTTAGCGGTATGGTGAAGTATCCAAAAGCGTTTTATGAATAAAATACTTCAAATAAAAAACGTTGATAAATAATTGTTTAGAAACTGATAAGTACGAAGTAATATTTAACGAATATTTCTTAATTAACAAATAAACTCAATGGCAGTTCCCATAAACAAAGAAGAACTAATTATTGCTATAGAAAGCAGCTATTCAAAACTTAAAAAAGAGTTGGAATCGATACCGCAAGAATTAACAAAGACAAAAGCGCTCGAAGGTCATGCTAAGGGGACGCATATGAGTATTTCAGATTTGGTTGCTTATCTTATTGGGTGGGGAGAACTCGTATTGAAATGGAATAGGAAAAGCGATAAAAAAGAAAATGTAGATTTTCCAGAAACGGGTTATAAATGGAATGAATTAGGGAAATTAGCTCAAAAGTTTTATACCGATTATGAGCAGCTTAATTACAATGCTTTGTTAGAGACTTTGGATAAGGTCGTTAACAAAATTTTAGACCTGATTAAAAACACAGAAAGTACTGATTTGTACGAAACAGCATGGTATGGTAAGTGGACTAAAGGGAAAATGATACAATTGAATACTTATTCACCCTATAAAAATGCAAGGTTAAGAGTACGGCAATGGAAGAAATTGACTCAAGAAAAAATGTAGACAATAGATTAGTAAATATTCGACACAATCCTAAAAAGTGTGTAAGTTTTTCATACCAATAGCATCAAAGATCTGTTCTTTGATAAAAGCCTCGTAAGACTGATTTGATAAGAGTTCAATAATTTTTCGACACTATGACACTATCCTAAAGACACTATCCTGAATTATTGTATTTATAATCTTCTCCAGGTTTAAAATCTTCGGTTTCATTTTTAAAGAAATTGATTAATGCTTTAAGGCTAATTTTATCATTTGCAATGTTATTAATTGATTTAAGACTGGTATAGTTTTTAATCCCTGATGTATGTGTTAGTAGATTATGAATTGTAATACCTTTTCCAGAAGGATAATCATCTAATATCATCATTTAAATTTAACAGCCCTTTTTCCATAAGAATCAGGATTGCAACAGAAGTAAACTGTTTACTCATCGAACCAATTTCATAAACGGTATTGCTATTGTGTTTAGTTTTTAATTCAAGGTTAGACAATCCAAAAGCCTTGTTATAGATAATATCACCTTGTTTGGCAATAAGAACAGAACCACCAGGTTCATTCTGTTTGTATTTAGTATTTAAAAGACGATCTATTTTTTCAAGATTTTGGCCACAACAATTAGCGATAAAGACAAAGAATAGAATTTTTGTAAAAAGGAGACTGTTTTTCATTTGATACGTTTGTCTTTTTAGACGTCAATTTTTTTCCTAAGGTTACATTTAATATTTCATTAAGTAAAGTTTATAAAAATAAAGTTTGTATTGTGTTTGTAATTGGTTGATTAGTTTTATTTTAGGTTTGAGAAGTGATTGCCTAGTGTTTTGTCTCGTTTTATATCATACTTAAATTGTAATACTCTTAGATTCCATAATGTTAAAGTCTGAATAGCTGTTATTTTTTCATTTTTTGAACTGACAATTAGTTTGTCTTTAAACGACACAATGAATTTAGTCCATATATTCTCTTTGGAATCTTTAAGTAGAAAGTAAAAACCACTATCCCCAATTTTTTTTCCAGATGAATTCAAAATAAGTTCTCCATTTTCACCTACAACAGGAGTTAATATAATTGTTGCGTTTCCGTTAGGTAAAGGAAAAATAGCTTTTATACAATTCTGTCCACTTGGAATTGTACACACATCATAAACACCAGAATAAACTACTTGTTTAGATTTTTTAAAAGTTCTTAACCATATTGTTCGTTTAATTTTTTTAGTTTTTTTATTTACTAAATGGATTATTTCACTCTTTAAAGCTTTAGATTTTTTGCTATTATTCATAGGAATATTTAACTGCTCAATGCGATTGCTAAATATTATTTTTAATAAAACTCCAAATATCTTAAATAAAGGGTTCCATTTAACCTTTATGTCAAAAGTGTAATTGCTTGTGTTTTCGTAAAAATCAATTACATTATTAGATAGTTTGCTAAGTTCTTTTTGGGGTAAGTTTAGTTGGTTGATAGATTTTAATAAGCCTTTATCAACTTGTTCTTTGTCTATTATTAATTGTTCATTTCTGGCTAATTGCTCTATGAATTTTATACCAATTCCGTTAGTTTTTCCAAAAGGACCTAATAACCATTGATTTTCGTTGGGAGTGATTTTTTTTCCGAATAGTATAACCCATTGTTGAGTTATCCAATCTTGAAAATTTTGATTTAAAGATGCAATCTTCATTTTTTAATTCGACTCAATGTTAGTAGTATAGTTGTTTTTTTCTTTCCAAGTACCAAATTCAGATAGGGGTTTAAATCTTAATGTTGTGAATTCAAAATGAAAGTTCTTTCTTTCTCTTTCTTTCATTGCATCTGAATGCCTTTTTGGTTTAGGCATTTCGCTATGACCGTGTACCATTTTGATCATTTCTTTTTCTGTTTTCCAAATGGAAAAAGTAGAAATTGTATTAGGGAATTTAAAAGAAGCTAATGAAAGTAAAGTTCCAGTGTGGTCACGAACTAATTTTTCTACAGGTCTTCCCCAACGTAGAAATCTAGGGATAGCTATAGGTTTCATCCTTGCAATTGTAATGGCTACAACAGGAGATAATGGATGTTCTAATTTAATTTTTTGCTCTAGTATTTTGAAGTTACTTATTTCTCCCCATTTTCTTATAAAAGCTAATCGAATGTGCCAACCTTCAGCCAATAATTTCCCGAATTTATTTTTTTGCAAATAATTTTTAAGCGCTTCTTCATTTTCCCATTGTGCAAAAATGGCAACTTGCTTTAAAAGAAATCTAGATGGGGACATGATGGGGGAACCTAAAGTCATTACTGTCATATATTCAGAGTGAATTAAACCTTCTGTTTTCTTATTAATTGGAGTTGAGAATAATCCTTTTATTACTAGTGTAAATGGTATTTTGACAAGATGATAGGAGAATATATTCATTTTTTGTGTTTCATTAAGAAACGTTTGTTTATGTAAATGGTTGTATTAGTCTAGTTTGTAGTAGTTTGTTTTTTTGTTTGTTGTTGTGGTTTTTGCGCGACGACTAATGATTGCAGATATTACTCCGAGTCTTTTTTATAATTAGATTAAAATATTTCATACTGCTAATTTACTATACGTTTAGGAGGTTTGCATTTTTATCTTTAATAAATTCTTAGCTTTGCTAGGTCTTTTTGATTGTAACCTTAATTTCTACTCAATGCTCTTGTGGTTAGCTTATGAAAATACTAAAGTGAAACGATAAAAATATTTTGACCACTCGTTATTAAATTCAATATGATTGTTTTGAATACTCTATTAAATATGAATATAATTCCTAATTTAAAGAAATATTCTTAAATCTTATTAAGGTCTTTAATATTAACGACTTATGTCGCTAAGGAGCTTGTGGTAAATAGAGTTTTAGTTAAAGCCCAATGCTGTAATTTGTAGTTTCATTTTTTTATTTCCTCCTCTAATTTAGCCACTCTCTCTAATAATGATTTTAGAACTTTGTTTTCTTTCTCTAGTTTTTCAATTCTTGAATTATTATCTTCTAGAGATTGGATTTTCTTTTCTTGCGCAATTGTATATAGCGTTAATTCCTCTATTTTTTGAAGTAATTTAGAATTCATTTCACCTAAGTAAATCCCTTTTTCGGCTACTTCTTTAGCGTTTGGAATATCTTTTAAGTGTCCTTTTTTGTTAATATGATCTTCCACCTCCTTTAATGATGGCAAGCTGTAATCTTTGTTAAAAACGAAATCGGGCCAACTATCATATAAGGCGACTTTAACTTCTTGAGCTGCTATGTCTCCTAAAACGCCTAATTTAAAACCTTTTGTGTTTGATGTGCCAATACCTAAATTACCATTATGATCTAATCTCATATATTCGGTTAATAGGTGTTGACCAGCAGAATCATTGTTATTGATTCTATTTCTGTAAAGCCATCTAAAGCCAACATTAGATCCTTCAAAAACCCCCTTATTTGTATATGGGTTCCTTCCATAATAGGTGTCTTTAATATCATCGTTATTTCTATAAGCATTAAAACCTATATAACCAGCCCATTTATTAGAATTCTCTCCCCAGTCAGCTTCATTAGTCCAGTCCATATTTAGAACCCCCCATTTTCCAGAAGAAATTCTACCTTCTATTTGTAATTTACTATAAGGGGTTTCTATTCCTATTCCAACATTACCATCGCGAAGCATAACAAATTGAGAACTATTCAAATCACCTCCTGAATTTAGATTAAATGCACCAGAATTAGATCTATCTATACCCATTGAAAACCAAGAAAGACCTTGGTCATGGATTGTTAACCAAGTATCATCATTATTATTACCTTTTTCTATAAGCAAAGCTCTCCCTTCTGGATTTACAAGTCTAGTTTGTCCTGTTATATGCTCAATTTGTGCATCTATTTTTGAAATAAACGTAATTAATGCGATTATTAAAATTTTTATTTTCATAATGATCTTTATTGTTGTTTAAGTAATTGTGAATTTACTCTGTTTAGTTGGTATAACAAAGATAGTTTTTTTGTCATGATATTCTATTTCATCCTTTGGCATTCATTCTAATAAGATATTTTTAATTTTAGTATCCTAATTTAAATCTTGACCTGTTGCTATTAAGAAATAAGCTAGAAACAACATTAAATTCAAAACTTAATAGTTGGAGTTTTTTAAGGATTTAGCAATCTCTCAAATTTATTTTTTTATAATCTTAAATGTGGTGTAATTGTTTTTTTCATTTACAATATGTAGAAAGTATATCCCTGAAGGTACATTTGCTCTAAAAGATAACCGATTTGTGTTTGTATAAGATTGAGTTAATACCGTTTGCCCACTCACGCTCATTAAGCTGATGCTTAAATGTTGGTGTTTATTTTTAAACAGAGCAGTTGTTTTTCCGCTTGCAGAATTTTCGACTATAGTTATGTTGTCCCTAAAGGTATTATCTTTAATACCTAAGGTGGAGTCTACAGTAATATAGTTTGTTCTTGTATGCGTGTCTGTTGTACCTGCATCATCAGACGCTGTTAGGGAAACCGTATAAATTCCTGGATTAATATAAACTGCTGTAGGGTTTTCTAGTGTTGATGTATTCCCATTTCCGAAATCCCAAGACCAAGAAGAGACTGGCCCAATTGTTAAATCAATAAACGAAACGACTAAAGGGGCATCTCCAGAGACTGGTATACCAGTGAAATTTGCGGTAACTTGTGAAAAACCAATGTTGTAGCTTATTAAAAATAAAATGAGGAATGTAATTTTTTTCATAAAAAGGGATTTAAATAAATAGTGATGGTTTATTTTATTTACAAGTTAAATAATCAATTTTAATTAACAAGTTCTGTGTGCAGACTAATTTTTTATATTATGAAGATAATACAGCATAGAGTATTTAATGTTTTAATAATTAAAGCAGAATAATAAAATGAGTCCATTTAGTTTTCCTTTTGTATAAAGTGAATTTTAGATAGAAACCAATAGTTATTTTGAATTAAAGAGATGCTCTTTAAAACTAGACAAAAATCGCATTTATCAGTATATTAACACCAGAATAAGTCGCCATACAATTTAAACAGAATAATGATTGAAAATCCATTAACCAAAGAAATAAAAGCGCTCTCATCTGCATTATTAGAAAATATTGAAAATGCTAATAGTGTAGAAGGTATTATAAATAAAATCCATGCCCTTTTTAAAACCGCAACAACGATTAGTGGATTTGATTCAAAAATAGAGCATTTAGCAGCAGTGCCTACCGCAAAAGGGAAGGCTTTAGGTCTAAATTATGCTGCACAATGTTTACTAGATTATAAGCGAACGGCAGCATTTTTATATGCAGTCGTTACAGCAATTAAGAAACAACAACAGACATATCCAGGCGTATGTATTAATATTTTTTATGCTGGTTGTGGTCCTTATGCTCCTTTTGTAACTCTTGTGGCACCTCTTTTTTCTCCTCATGAAATTAGATTTACATTATTAGAAGTTAATGAAAATTCATTGAAATTCTCCAAGAAACTAATTAAGAGATTAGAATTGGAAGATTATATTAATACCTATTATTTGGCAGATGCAGTGACCTTTAAAATTCCAGATCCTAAAGCCTTTCATATTTTAATTAGTGAAACCTTGGATGCTTTGTTATATAGGGAATGTTATGTTCCTATTTTATTTAATATGTTACCACAATTTAATAAAGACATTGTTTTAATTCCAGAGAATGTTCGTTTAATTTTTAAACTATTGAGGCATTCTACTCTCGAAACTAATGACGTACAAGAATATGAAGCAGGTACTATTTTGAATGTTAGAGAGGCTATAAAAAATTATAATAGTGAGGGTATTCCAATGCAGTTATCAGATAAAAAAATTGATTTTAAATCAGAGATGCATTATAACACTGCTTTGATAGATACTGTGGTTGATGTTTATAAGAATATTAAATTGTCTCGAGGAGAATCGTCGCTAACATTACCTCTAAAAATGGAATTAGAGCAGCCTTTTAATTATAAAACAATCATTTTTACATATTATATCTCTCCAGAGGTTGAATTAAAATATAAGCTTATATAGTTTTTAATAATTTATAGAGTAACATTATGTCGTTCTGGTCGTCATGCTGGTAAAGTTAATTCATGAGACCATTAATCGTATTACTTATAATGCTTCCGTTTTTAATTCAAGCACAAAATTTAACAACAGAATTCACTGTAAAAGAGAGTTTAATTATTGTTAAAGCAAATGCATCTAAAGGAATACACAATTCATATATACTTTTTATACCTAAAGGTGTTCCTAAAAATAAACGAACCTACCTGTTAGTCGAACCAAATAATACAGGAAAAACTTCAGATTCAATGGCTATACATAAAAATTATGCCATCGATTTAGCAACTGCAAGTTCTGTAGGAAATAATGTTTCAACAATGTTAAAAATACCCTTTTTGGTGCCTGTTTTTCCTAGGCCAAAGTCGCGACCTTTACTTTATACACATGCCTTAGATAGAGAGGTTATTCTTGAGGAATCGATTACACTTAAAAGGTTAGATTTACAACTTTTAGCAATGGTTGAAGACGCAAAAAAGATACTGAGTACGCATAATATTATGATTAACGATAAGTTTTTTATGAATGGTTTTTCTGCATCAGCAACATTTACAAATCGCTTTTTGTTTATTCATCCAGATAAAGTAGCAGCAGCTGCAACGGGAGGTTTAAATGGAGAATTAATGCTACCACTTAAAACATATAAAAAACAACGCTTTAATTACCCTTTGGGACTGTATGATTTTGAACGTATTTTTAAAAAAGAGTTCAATAATGTTCTTTATTCAAAAGTTCCACAATACATCTATATGGGAGCTTTAGATACTAATGACGCAGTACAGTTTGATGATGCATATACTACTCAAGAACGAGCGATTATTAATTCAGTTCTTGGTGATAATGTCCAAGGACGGTGGAAGCAATGCCAGAAAATATATCTAGAAAATAACATGACGGTTACTTTTAGAACTTATGATGATGTAGGGCATTGGACAACATCAGCGATGAATTTAGAAGTAATAAAATTCTTTTTTAAATACATGTAAAAGTATAATATTTGGAACTAATTATTTTAAAGTTTAATGTACTAGCAATAAAAGGATTTTAAAAGTGACATAAATTACTTTTAACTTTAGTCGATTTAATGTTTTAAGGTATTACCTCATTAATTTTCCTGTAGAAATGGAGTTGTTTATTTTTGTAAATAACAAGAACTAACTATGAAGCGAATAGAATATATCGAAAACGAAATTTCCAAATTAAGAGTCCAACTACAAGAACATAGACTTTATAAACACTTAAAAAATATTGATGATATTAAAACCTTTATGGAACACCATGTATTTGCTGTTTGGGATTTTATGTCTCTTCTTAAAGCTTTGCAAATTGAGTTAACCTATACAAAAATACCATGGGTGCCCGTAGAAGCACCTGCTTTATCTAGATTTATAAACGAAATTGTATTAGGAGAAGAAAGTGATGTGAATGAATTAGGGCTTCCAAAAAGCCATTTTGAAATGTATTTAGATGCGATGCATCAAATAAAAGCAGATACAAGTGAAATAGATAAATTGATTGCATTAATTAAGTCAGGGCAATCTGTTTCATCTGCATTACAAGTAATAAATATAGATAAGCGTGTATTAGATTTTGTAAGGTTTTCTTTTGATATTATAGAATCGCGTAAAGCACATTTGGTAGCTTCTGCATTTACATTTGGAAGAGAAGATGTTATTCCAGATATGTTTTTGGGGATTTTAAAACATGCCGATTCGGAAAACAAACAATATAATAAACTAACGTATTATTTGGAAAGACATATAGAGCTTGATGGTGATGAACATGGGCCATTATCTCTTCAAATGATTTCAGAATTGTGTGGGAACGATGATTTAAAATGGGATGAAGTATTGTCTGTAGCTAAAAAATCTTTGAAACAAAGAATTCATTTATGGAATGCCATAAGTGATTTAATAGAAATACCAGAAGCAATCGTGAGTAATACGGATAGGGATTAGTTTATTACAGAATGTATGCTTCGTATTGAAGAATGAAAGGCAATAATTAATTTGTAATAGGCCGAGAAGTTACAGTAATATAAAGGGAGTATTATAATTTTATAGATAAAATACTTTGTGATACTTTTTTAATGCTTTATGTCTACATCTCTTGATCTTATGCCTTTTTTATCTCAATGTTTTAAAAAAAACCTTCTATTTGTGGCATGTTTTTCAATGAAAATAAATTAGTAGTATTTGTAAGGTACTAATCATGATTATAAAAGTTACTGAAAGCAAAAACTAATAATGGTTAGGGGATAAATAATACTAATTTAAAATATTAACTTCAAAATCTATTTATTATGAAAGCAACGATCATAACGCCTATAAAAGGGTCTACGTTAAGACCTGTTAAAGAGCCGCCATATAAAAATAAAAAGCGTAACGGAACAAAAGCAATGTTACCTGCTGTATCTATAACAAAGGCTAATAATGGCTATTTGTATTTTAAAGTAGAAGCTTGTTCAGATTCAACACTTCCTGTACCAACATTTTCACCTATTTATACTATAGACGAAAATGGATCTTATGTGTTTTATGTCCATGGCACATATAATGGTAAAATTCCTCAAAGTATTACCCCATGGGTTTTTTATTTTGTTTGTGAAATTAAAGGGGTTGATGTAGATGATAAAGCTTGGGTTTTGGTAGATACTGCCGGAGAAGATGATGATGTTAAAGGGAAACGAGGGACAGAAACAACAGTGCAACCGTCCACTTAAAAAAAATAAAAATCAAATCTTTTTTTTACGAAAAGCAGAGGTTAGCTCCTTTGCTTTTTTTATGGTTTAAATTTAACTAAATTGCTTATAAAAATAGTGTATGACCGTTAAAATTGAAACCTTAGTTCTTTACTTTTTTTTAATCTTGCCTGTATTTATTTTCTCTCAAGAGCAAACAAAAAAGAGTTCTTTTGATATAATATTAAAACAAAAAAGTGATCCCTTTACTGCCATACCAAACTTTTCTAGAGCACAATTTTTTTTCTTGAATAAAGCGTGGGATTCTACTTTGGTCTATACTATGAGACAGTTGAATACTAGTTATGGCGATAGTACATTGGAAAACTATTGTCACTTTTTTAGAGGCTATAGTTTTAAAGAAAAGAAACTATTTAAAGAGGCTGAAAAGGAGTTTGCAATGGTTACTGAAAGTTTTGAGTTTAATAACCATATAAAAATGTATTTGGGAGAAATGGCATTAGAGCAAGGCGCGTTTAAGTCTGCAATTCAATATTTTAAACCAATTGAAGCGGTTGCAGATACAATGTTACTTGGCATAAAACGAAATAATATTGAACATAATTTAGGACTCTGCTATTTATATCTTGAAGCCTATGATAAAGCCGAAAACTATTTAATTAAAAGCGCAGAAACCCAAGAACAAGAAAAGGATACGTTGTTGTTAATTGGGGCATATGGAAATATAGCTAACCTATATTATGATCAATACAAGGACCGTTTAGCAATACCCTATTTTGAGAAAGCTTACCTATTGTCTAAAAAAACAAATAACTTTCAATTAAAGAAAACAACGGCTCTTAATATGGCTGTAGTTGAAGAAAATCGAAAGAATTTTAAACAAGCATTAGTTTATCGAAAAGAATCTGAAAAATGGAAAGATTCTTTAACTGATCAAAATAAAATATGGGAAGTCGCTCAGTTAGAAAAGGAGTTCGCAATTAAAGAAAAACAAAAGGAAGTCAGTTTATTACAAGCAGAAAATAAAATAAAAAGAGCAGAAAGAAATGGATTACTATACTCTGCAATTACTTTGTTAGTGCTTTTAGGCACAAGTATTTATTTTTATAAAGAAAAAACAAAAAGAAATAAAACGATAACTGCTCAAAAAGAAGTCTTAAATGAATTAAATGTTACCAAAGATAAACTGTTTTCTATAGTTGGTCATGATTTACGATCGTCTGTAAATGCTTTAAAGACAAGTAATAAAAGATTATTAGCTCATTTAGAAACAAAAAACTTAGACGGTTTAAATGAATTATTGCATAAAAATAGTGCTATTGTTAATGGCGCTTATAGTTTATTGGATAATTTGCTGCATTGGGCCTTATTACAAACGAAGCAATCTTATTTTGAGAGGATATCTATACGCTTGTTTTTTATAGTGGATCAAATGGCATATAACTATAAACCTATCATGGAGGATAAACAGATTACATTCGAAAATACGGTTTCTAAAAAGGATATCGTTTATGCAGACCAAGAGTCTTTAAAAATTATCTTAAGAAATTTACTAGACAATGCTATAAAATTTTCTAAGCCTAATGGTTTTATTAAAGTATACACTCAAAATAGCACCGCAGAATATTGTGAAATGGTCGTAGAAGATTCTGGTTTAGGAATAGATAAGAAGACCTGTTTGGAATTAATGGAAGAGACTGTATTACTTTCTAGAAAAAAAAATGAAGGTATTATTGGTACTGGATTAGGGTTACAATTATGTAAATCCATGCTTAAAAAGAATAAAGGAAAGCTCACGATAAAAAGTGAATTAGGAAAAGGAACAAAAATGATCGTATCTTTATTTAAAACAGCTTAAAATGGATAATGTAAACATACTAATTATAGAAGATTCAATAGAGCAAAGCACAGCCTTAACAAACGTTTTAGAGTGTCATAATTATAACGTAATAGGTGTCGCTACAAATTTTAAAGATGCGGTATCGGTATTTTATAGTACTGCAAAAATCGACATTGTTATAATCGATATTTTTTTAAATAATGTTCCTGAAGGAATAGCCTTTGCCGAAACCATTAATGCTGTGCCTAATGCCTCAAAACCATTTGTGTTTTTAACCAGTTCTACAGATCGAAAAATATTTGAAAGAGCAAAACTAACACAACCTTTCAGTTATCTTATGAAACCATTCAATGAATTAGAAATACTGTATGCTATAGAAATGGCTATAGAAAAATTTTATGAGCAAAATGATGTGTTTTTAGGGGACGAAGAAGATACGGTTATTAGCAAAGAGTATTTATTTATTAAAAAAGGGAAATCCCTGAAAAAGGTATTCGTTTCAGAAATTATCTATATCGAGGTAGAGGAGAAGTACTGTAATATTATAACAGAAAAAGAACGGTTTGTTATTCTAATATCATTAACAAAGATTTTAGAATTGTTAGACCATACTATGTTTTGTAGAACACACAGGAACTTTATCGCAAATACCGAAAAAATAATAGAAATAATACCAAGGGATAACCTTATTATCTTATCTGGAAATCACAGAGTAACATTAAGTGAGAAATATAAAGGTTTGATAAAAAAGGTAAGAACCTTAAAATAATAATTATCATTGCCTTTTAAGTTCCTTAAAGGTTATATTAAAGCCTTCACTCTTCGAAAATAAACAGCTACCTTGTTTTTTAGTCTTTATGGACAAGAATCCCGGTCTTGTGCCTATTTTTTATTTAGAACACTGCTTCAACCCTAATTTTACAGAAGAAATAAAAATGCTAGCAAGTTTTATTTTTATAAAAGTGAAGCAGCACTCACTATAAAAAACGAGGCGGATTCTGAAAAGCCTTATGAGTAAGAAAATAAAAGAATAAAAAAATGTCTAATACAATCGATATTTTAACAGTTGTAGATGCCGTTTCTATAATAGAAGCCGTAAAAAACAAAAAAATAGTAGCAGGAACTAAATCTAAACCAACATCATTGGGATCGTTTGCACAATCTGATGCATACATTTATATGATTACAGCGAGTAGCTTTGTTGTAAACAACCAAGCTAAATCAGAATTAACAGTTAAAGCTAATGTTGGAGATACCATACGTTGGATGGCAACCTGCCCAGGTGGAGGAACAGCCAATAACATTATTTTAACAGACTGGACTTTTGGTTCTGGAACTAACCTTGTTACTCCATTATCTTTAGAATTAAGTATAAATTTATATGTAGGAAGTTCTACAGTCACTCCAAAAGCTCAAGCTTTTTCAGATTATTGCTATGCAGGAATGGTAACAGCACCTGGTTCAGATCAATATACTATAACATTTCAAGTCTTGGATGAGAATGGAGATAATTTAGGCTATTTTGTTTGGGATCCATTTATTAACGTCTCTAATTAGTTTTTATAAAAGACACGAATTTGAAAAGGGCTTTCAATTCACCTCTATTTTAATATTTAACAAAATAGATAAACAGAAACGGTGCCTTAGCAAGTACTATTTTATAGCCTATTAATAATAATTAACAGTTAAAATGATGTCAACAAATACAGTTTTTCAATTATCAGTTCTTAGTCAGAATGATCCAGGTGCAGCAGATGGTACATGTTTGGATTGTATCGTAACAGAAGTTAATGGTGGTGCTTTAAGAGCAGATTCGTTCGATTTAAACAAAAAGATTAATTTGCCAATACCTCCTCAACTTGGTAAGCCAACACCTGTAACTCCAACTTGGTTTTTAAAACCTACTAAGGCTATTTCAAATACATCTTATAAATTGGAAGTGTTATGTCCTACAGATAAGGATTATCCAAAACTTGATATAACTATTAATGCTGCTGAGGTAGAGAAGATGTTATTGAAACCTTTTGAAAAAAGAGAAAATATAATCTATCAAAAAGGTGTATATGGTGTGATTGGTTTTGCTACAAAAGGCCCGAATGGCCCAATTTACACTGTTACAGCAGGGATATTAAATCCTAGATTACATGGGAATGAATAAGCGTAGAGTAGCCTTAAGATGTTATTTAGGTTAACAGGCTTGTAAAATAAATAGGTAAGTAAGAGGTTTTTACATTTTGTAGAAACCTCTTTGTTTTATAGCGTTCTTTTTAAAAGAAATTTAAAAGTGATTAATATTTCTTTTATAACTTTAACATCAATAGCGTTTTTTTGTAACCAAAATCGGATATATTAGACTAATACTGTGTATGAAGAATTTTTTATTTTTTGCTCAAAAAGAATTAGAAAACCCTCTAGTTATTAAATATGTCCTGTCTATTGCTACCGTATCATTAATAATTTTAGTGTTATATCGCATATATGTAAGCTTGGAGTATAAGTATGCATCAACTTACAAAAAGCCTTTTTTTAATCATATCTATTTAAGGCTACTAAAATTACCCGAAGTCCAATTAAATATTTTAAAAAGAGAGTTTAGATTCTATCAAGAATTACCGCCAAAGTATCAACGATTCTTTGAGCACCGTGTCGCTAAATTTATAAGGGCTAAGGTGTTTATGGGGAAAGAGGGTTTAATAATAACAGATAAAATGAAAGTACTTGTAGCTGCAACCTCTACAATGATAACTTTTGGCTATAGAGATTATAAAATAAGATTAATAGAACGCGTTTTACTATACCCTAAAGCGTTCTACTCAAATAGCAATGAAGCTTATCATAAAGGAGAGTTTAACCCAGCTTATAAAGCCATTGTGTTTTCTTGGAAAGATTTTTTATACGGTTACGATATAGATAACGATAATTTAAACTTAGGGATACATGAGTTTATTCATGCTTTGCACTTAAGCTGTATAAAGAAACAAGGAATAACAGCTGTGATTTTTTTAAATACTTTTTTAGAAATAGCAGACTTTCTTGAAAATGATGAGGCATATCGAAAACGATTGGTCGATTCTGAATATTTACGTGACTATGCTTATACCAATAATTTTGAATTTATATCTGTAGTTATCGAAACATTCATAGAAACGCCTCATAAATTTAAGAGCCAATTTCCTGAAATATATAATAAAGTAAAAGAAATGCTTAATTTTAATTTCAATGGCTATTAAGCATTAACGAGTGCTTTAAGATCTTTTATTGTTTTGGTTTGATCTTCACTTTTAAATACATAACTTCCTGCTACAAGCACATCTGCACCTGCTGCAACTAAAGCTTTGGCGTTTTTGTTAGTAACACCTCCATCAATTTCAATTTTAGTAGACGCGCCCTTTTTCGTAATTAACGCTTTTAGTTGTTGTACTTTATTATAAGTATTCTCGATAAAACTTTGACCCCCAAAACCGGGATTCACACTCATGATACAAACTAAATCAATGTCGTTTATAGTATCTTCTAATACAGTAACGTTGGTGTGCGGATTTAATGCAACACCAGCTTGCATTCCTTCTGCTTTTATAGCTTGCAATGTACGATGTAAGTGGGTACAAGCTTCGTAATGCACTGTAAGAATATCGCTACCAAGTTGCGCAAATGTTTGGATATAACGATCGGGATCTACAATCATTAAATGGACATCTATCGTTTTTTTAGCGTGTTTTGAAATGGCTTCTAGAACAGGCATGCCAAAAGAAATGTTAGGCACAAAAACACCATCCATAATATCAATATGAAACCAATCGGCATCACTGCTATTAATCATTTCTATATCACGTTGAAGGTTTGCGAAATCTGCTGCAAGTACTGAAGGTGCAATTAATTTTGAAGACATTGTTGTAGTAGTTGTGTGTTGTTTGTTTTGACAAAAATAAATGAATTATAGTTTTAGTTAATACTTTTACTCATAAAGTTTTATACTAAATTTAAGTCTATACAAACGTTAGCTTAGATGATTTTACAATGTGGCATTAAATTATACTTTAATAAAATCGTTTTTTAACCTAAACGAAAGAAAGCATTCAGAGGTTCTAAAAAAATGAACCCACGGTAATCAGCCGTGGGTTCTTTCATCAATCAAAAAACGAACAGTTATGATTAACTGTTTGTTGCCATTTTAGGTTGTAAAAACTAACCTAAGTATGTTTTTAATATTTTGCTTCTAGACGTATGTTTTAGTCTACGAATGGCTTTTTCCTTAATTTGTCTTACACGTTCACGTGTCAGGTCAAAGGTTTCACCTATTTCTTCCAAAGTCATTGGATGTTGGTTTCCTAAACCAAAGTATAATCTAATAACATCCGCTTCACGAGGAGTTAATGTTTCTAAAGCTCTTTCAATTTCTGTACGTAATGACTCATGAAGTAATTCTCTATCTGGATTTGGAGATTCTCCACTGTTCAATACATCGTAAAGATTAGAATCTTCTCCTTCGACTAAAGGGGCATCCATACTTACATGACGTCCAGAATTTTTCATAGATTCTTTAACATCATTAATCGTCATATCTAATTCCTTAGCTATTTCTTCAGCACTTGGTGGACGTTCATGTGCTTGTTCTAAAAAGGCAAAGGTTTTGTTTATTTTATTAATAGAACCAATCTTATTAAGTGGTAAACGTACAATACGTGATTGCTCAGCTAATGCTTGTAAGATAGATTGACGAATCCACCATACAGCATACGATATAAATTTAAAACCACGGGTTTCATCAAAACGTTGAGCAGCTTTAATTAACCCCAAGTTACCTTCATTAATTAAATCGGGAAGTGTTAATCCTTGGTTTTGATATTGCTTGGCTACAGAGACAACGAAACGTAAGTTTGCTTTAGTCAATTTCTCTAAAGCTACTTGATCCCCTGCTTTAATACGCTGTGCCAACTCTACTTCTTCATCAGCAGTAATTAAATCCACCTTCCCTATTTCTTGAAGGTATTTATCTAATGAAGCGGTCTCTCTATTGGTTACCTGTTTGGTAATTTTAAGCTGTCTCATTTAAAGTATTTGTGATTTTAATATAAGTGAATAATTTGCTATCAGTAGTTATACGTATATAAGATACGATTTGTTACAAAAAGATTACGTTTTTTTTACAAAATATTTAATATTATGTATTTGTTAAGCTTATTATTGGTCGTTTAGTTTATATAGCGATTACAATAAAGTGTAAATAAAAAATAGTGTAGATGCCACTCTTTTAGATCTTTTGCAAAATTAGGTGCCTTAATTAATTGATATTAGCGATTTTATTTTTCAAGGAGGTGCTTGTGGTCTAGCGCAGACGTTATTATGAAATGGTAAAAGTACAATAGAATAATAACTCTTAAAATTTATTATTTAATAATGTAAAATTATTGTGAATGATTTTTTTATTAAAAAGCAATAAAATTGAAAGCGTATTAGAATAGGGAATGCATCAGTATTAAAGAAAAAGCCCATCAAAATATTTTGATGGGCTTTTATCTAAAATAGGGTTAAAAGAATCTAGTTTTCTTTTTTATCACCTCTTGGTTTTCTATCATCACGACGATTGTCTCGTCCACGATTATCTCGCCCTCTGTTGTCACGGCCACCACGGTCGCTATTCTCTCTTGGAGGTCTTGCAACATAACCTTCTGGTTTAGGTAAGATCGCTTTTCGAGAGACTTTCTCTTTGCGTGTTCTTGAATCTATACCAAAGTATTTTACATCAAAAACGTCTCCCATATTCACAACATCAGAAACGTTTTCTGTACGTTCCCAAGCTAATTCACTAACGTGTAGTAATACTTCATTTCCTGGAGCTTCTGTATATTCAACAACAGCACCAAAATCAAGCATTTTAATAACTTTTACTTCGTAAACGCTACCAACTTGAGGTTTAAATAAAAGCGCATCTATTTTTGCTTGTACAGCATCAATACCTTCACTACCAACGCCTAATATTTCAACAACACCTTCTTCTGTTACTGGGTCTTCATTAATAACAATAGTGGTATTGGTTTCTTTTTGTAATTCTTGAATCACTTTCCCTCCAGGGCCAATTAAAGCTCCAATAAATTCATTTGGAATTCGTCTTGTAATCATTTTAGGGGCATGACCTTTAACATCTGTATTTGGAGTAGAGATGGTATCTGTTAATTTTCCTAAAATATGAATACGTCCATCACGTGCTTGTTTTAAAGCGTTAACAAGAATCTCATACGAGAGTCCTTTTACTTTAATATCCATTTGGCAAGCAGTGATACCGTCTCCAGTTCCCGTTACTTTAAAATCCATATCTCCTAAGTGATCTTCATCTCCTAAAATATCAGATAGTACAGCATATTTACCAGAATCGGCATCAGAAATTAATCCCATAGCGATACCAGAAACAGGTTTTTTTAATTGTACACCAGCATCCATTAATGCCATAGTACCAGAACATACCGTTGCCATAGAAGAAGAACCGTTAGATTCTAATACTTCAGATACAACACGTACTGTGTAAGGACAATCATCAGGGACCATACCTTTTAATGCGCGTTGTGCTAGGTTTCCATGGCCTACCTCACGACGAGAAGTTCCTCTAATAGGTCTTGCTTCTCCTGTAGAGAAAGGCGGGAAGTTATAGTGTAAGTAGAAACGCTCTTCACCTTCATAAGATGGCATATCGACTTGGTTTGCTTCTCTGGAAGTTCCTAGAGTTACAGTTGCCAAAGCCTGTGTTTCCCCACGTGTAAATATTGAAGAACCGTGTGTAGATGGTAAATAATCTACTTCACACCAAATAGGTCTAATTTCATCTGTTTTACGTCCGTCTAAACGAAGGCCTTCATTTAATGTTAAATCTCTAACAGCAGCTTTTTCTGCTTTATAGTAATATTTGGATACAAGTCCTCCGAAATCTTCCAGTTCTTCTTCAGAAAAAGTTGCTTTAATCTCGTCCTTGATTTCAGCAAAGGCTGTACTTCTTTCTTTTTTTGAAGAGCCTGCTTTTGCTACAGTATAGACTTTATTATAAGCCATATCATGTATTTTTTGAGCCAATTCAGCATCTTCTCTTTCTCCTTCATACTCCCGAGTCTCTTTCTTTCCGAAAGCTTCAGCCAATTTTACTTGGGCAGCACATTGTACTTTAATAGCTTCGTGAGCAAATTTAATGGCTTCTATCATTTCTTCTTCAGAAATTTCGTCCATTTCACCTTCAACCATCATTACAGAATCCGCAGAAGCCCCAATCATCATATCAATATCAGAGATTTCTAATTGCGCTCTTGTTGGATTGATTATAAATTCACCATCAATACGACCAACTCTAGCTTCAGAGATTGGGCATTCAAATGGGAAATCCGATAATTGTATCGCTGCAGAAGCTGCTAAACCAGCCATTGCGTCTGGCATAACATTTTCATCATGAGACATTAACTGGATCATGACCTGTGTTTCAGAGTGGTAATCTTTTGGAAACAATGGGCGCAGTACACGGTCCACTAAACGCATTGTTAATACTTCACCATCACTAGGTCTTGCTTCTCTTTTAAAGAAACCGCCTGGGTAACGTCCTGCTGCTGCAAATTTTTCTCTGTAATCTACTGTTAGTGGTAAGAAATCCACATCGGCTTGTTTGTAGTTGGAAACGACTGTACATAATAACATACATTTTCCCGACTGAACAACAACAGATCCATGGGCCTGTTTTGCTAATTTACCGGTTTCGATGGAAATTTCTCTTCCATCACCAAGGTCTATGACCTCTTTAAAAACTTTTGGAATCATAAATGTTTTTTAATTCTAATTAAACAATGGTCGTTGTGTTGTTGTAGTAGTAGTTGTGTGACCAATGAAAAACCATAATTAGCTTCTTCAATTTTGGTGTTTAGACTCTTCCAAAGCGAGTTGTTATATAAGAAAAAACCACGCTCGTAGGCGTGGTCTTTTTTTGAGATTATTTTCTTAATCCTAATTCTTTTACTATCGCACGATATCTTAAGACATCTTTTTTAGTTAAGTAATCCAGTAAAGCTCTTCTTTTACCTACTAGTTTTACTAGAGAACGCTCTGTATTAAAATCTTTACGATTGTTTTTTAAGTGCGCTGTTAAATGGTTTATTCTGTAAGTGAATAATGCAATTTGTCCTTCAGCTGTTCCAGTATCGTTTGTTCCTTTACCGTGTTTTGCGAAGATTTCTTCTTTTGTTTCTTTTGTAAGATACATTCTAATATTATTATAAATGATTGTTATGTATATGGAAGCTTTTCTTCCAAGCGGCAAATATAGTGATTTTAATTGATATAAAACTTAAAATTGTAATTGTTTATTGTTTTGTTAGTGTGTTTGATAACGAGGCGTTTAAGTGAGGTTTATTTGTTTAACTTCGTTTTTTGCCTTAGTATTTATGCTGCACTTATAACTTGAATTTTGACCTTTAAAAAGAAAACCTGTTAAATTCTATATCTAACAGGCTTTATTTATATAATATGTTAAAGTGAATTTATGCTCTCAATGGACGATTCATTATTAAATCGATGTATTGATTCACTTTGTTTTTTAATGCTTTACGTTGCGTTATAAAGTCTAGAAATCCGTGTTCTAACAAAAATTCAGACGTTTGAAACCCTTCAGGAAGTTCTTTTCCTGTAGTATCCCTTACAATTCTGGGGCCTGCAAACCCAATTAAAGCACCAGGCTCAGCAATATTAATATCGCCTAGCATAGCAAAAGAGGCTGTTGTTCCTCCTGTAGTGGGATCTGTACATAAAGAGATGTAAGGTAATCCTGCTTCTGCTAATTGTGCTAATTTTGATGAGGTTTTGGCTAATTGCATTAATGATAAAGCTGCTTCCATCATACGTGCGCCACCAGATTTAGAAATAATCATAAAAGGAAGCTTGTTCTTTAGTGCGTAATCAGCTGCTCTTGCAATTTTTTCGCCAACAACACTACCCATAGAGCCTCCAATAAAACTAAAATCCATTGCCGCTATAACTAAATCTTCGCCTTTAGATTTTCCTACTGCAGTACGTACAGCATCTGTAAGCTTTGTTTTTTCTTGAGCAGCTTTTAAACGCTCTGGATACTTTTTAGTGTCTTCGAATTTAAGCGGGTCTTTAGAGCTTAAATCTTTATCTAATTCCTTAAATGTGTTGTCGTCAAACAATATTTCGAAGTATTCTTTACTTCCTATTCTTACGTGGTAACCATCTTCTGGGCTTACATAAAAGTTTTTTTCTAATTCTTTAGAGTCTATAACTTTTCCTGTAGGCGATTTATACCACAAGCCTTTAGGAATATCTTTTTTTTCTTCGGTTGCGGTTTGTATACCTTTTTCTTTTCTTTTGAACCAAGCCATAATAGTAGGTTTGCGATTTAATTATTTACAGTTTTAAATCCGTTGATCTATACCGTTTATGTTACATATTTAGTTTGTTTTTTGTAGGAAAACAAAAAGTGTAAACTAAAGACTAACTGCAAAATTAAAGTTTTGTTTTTAATTTTGCAGTAACGACATCATAATTTTATAAAGTATTTACATTGTTAAGGTCTTCAAAAGCTTTCTTAAGTCTTTCTACAAAGGAGATTTCGCCTTTTCGTAACCAAACCCTTGGGTCGTAATATTTTTTATTTGGAGATTCAGCGCCCTCTGGATTACCTATTTGAGTTTGTAAATAAGCAGCTTTGTCTTTCATATAGTCGCGTGCCCCAGAAGTAAATGCATATTGCATATCTGTATCGATATTCATTTTAATAACCCCATAACCAATGGCTTCTCTAATTTCTTCAACTGTAGAGCCTGAACCGCCATGGAAAACAAAATCAATATGATTGTGAGGAAGGTTATATTTTTGAGAAACATACTCTTGAGAATGCTTTAAAATTTTTGGGGTTAATTTTACATTTCCAGGCTTGTAAACACCATGTACATTTCCAAAAGCTGCAGCAATAGTAAATTGGTCACTTATTTTGCTTAATTCTTCGTAAGCATAAGCCACTTCTTCGGGTTGTGTGTATAATTTAGACTCGTCTACATCACTGTTGTCTACACCATCTTCTTCTCCGCCAGTAATACCTAGTTCTATTTCCAATGTCATGCCTATTTTACTCATTCGTTTTAAATAGGCTTTACATAATGCTATATTTTCTTCAAGTGGTTCTTCACTTAAATCAATCATATGCGAACTATATAATGGTTTACCTGTTGTTTTAAAGTGCGCTTCACTAGCCTCTAACAAACCATCAATCCAAGGGAGTAATTTTTTTGCACAATGATCGGTATGTAATATCACAGGAACACCATAAGCCTCAGCCATTAAGTGCACGTGCTTGGCACCTGCTATAGAACCTGCAATTGCTGCTTTTTGATTTTCATTACTTAAGCTTTTTCCGGCATTAAAAACACCTCCACCATTAGAAAATTGGATGATTACTGGAGCGTTTAATGCGGCAGCTGTTTCTAAAACACCATTTATAGAGTTTGATCC
The DNA here is from genome assembly GCF_057219185.1 of Lacinutrix sp. YIN62. NCBI lineage: Bacteria > Pseudomonadati > Bacteroidota > Flavobacteriia > Flavobacteriales > Flavobacteriaceae > Lacinutrix > Lacinutrix sp. YIN62. The sequence continues at coordinate 35,123 of NZ_JBXVVH010000020.1, read as the reverse complement.
TACAACATTTACTGCTGGTAAAGCAAACCCCTTTTCTTTAGCCAATTTAAAGATCGCTTGTACTTCTTTCCCTGTAGCTACTCCAGGTTTTATTTGGTGTGACATTTTTTAGTTTTTTTAGTTGAAAAAATTGAGTATCAAAAGTAAACATTTTTTGAATATTAGTGACGAAAAAGACAGGAAAATGGTCTGAAACGTTAACCGAAAATCTTTGTTTTTTAACTTAAAAAGGATAGTTTATTCCAATATTGTAGACTGCGTTAGCAAAATTATAATCGTTAAACCATCGCTTTTTAATTTCGTTGGCAGGATCGTAAGTTTTAAAGCCAATATCGCCTCTAAGTACAAAAAAGTTAAAATCCCAACGTAAGCCAAAGCCTGTTCCTACAGCAATGTCTTTTAAGGACGAAAAAGAGTTAAAGGTTGCAGATTCATCTATGGTATCATCTAAAACATTCCATATATTCCCTGCATCTACGAACAAAGCCCCGTTTAAGTCTCCAAATAAATTAAATCGGCTTTCAGCACTTAAGGCAATTTTTAAATTAGCTTCATTAAATTCATTAGTGGTTTGCGAGCTTCCTGGTCCTAGGTCGTATGGAGACCAAGCACGATTATCGTTTGCACCTCCAGCAAAAAAACTTTTTGAAAATGGAATATTAGTAGAATTTCCATAAGGGATAGCAATTCCAAAAAAGGAACGAATTGCAAATATGTTTTGAGACCCTAGATCCCAGTGTTTAATATAGTCGAGTTCCGTTTTTACGTATTGAGAAAACGCAACATTGAAGAGTTCGTATTTATTGTCACTATTCTTTTCCAGGTTTAATGCTTTAGACGCGGCTGTAAGCATATTACCTGCTAATTCTAACTTTAATCTAAAAATAGAAAAATCGTTATCGAACAGGTTGTCTCGTTTGTCTAATATATAATTAAAATTAGAAGAAAAAATAAGGTTATCTTCTGTAAGTCTTATTTTTCTTTCATCGATGGAGTTAACTGTTTGTAAGTCGTCAGGTGTTATGGATGACCCCAAACTACCACTAGTAGCATCTGTTAAAAATTGATTGGCCTGATCGGGAATGGATAAAGATTCTCCTGGGTTGATGTATCCAGAGTTAATAGCAATATCATTTAAAGTATTGTATGTGTCTGAATAGACTTCAAAATAATTTGAAGTATTTAAATTCTTAACAAATTGAACATTAAGAAGGTCTAGTCTGTTTGTTACACGGGTGTTAGGATACCATCTGTAGTTAAAAGCACCTGTAAAAGTTTGCTTGTCTAAACCAATATTGGTTTGACTTGTTACTTCCATACTAATCCTTGTACTGGGATACATGTAGTCTGGAATTATTTTTTCGGTATTAAAGGGCGAAAATAGTCTAGGAATGGTAAGATTTAAATTGGCTCCAATTTCATTAATATCAAAAAACTGATCACGTTCATTGGCGCCGTCTTTTGAAGCTCCTATCGAGCCTATTCCTGATAATTCAAGTGTTTCAGCACCTCTAAAAATATTTCTAAAGATAATGCTTGGGTTTAAAGCAAGTCCAAAAGTTTGAATGTTACTTTGAGAGGCTTCTGCACTAAAACCTAAAGAAAACTTTTTTAAAGGTGTTAAATAGATGTTGGCCGTTAGGGTCGTGTCAGGATTTTCTACATAATCTATTCTAGGATATTTAAATGTTTTTAAATCACTAATTCTTCTTGAGGTTCGGGGTCTATTAATGTCTTTAAAAACACTGTCTGGTGTAATAAAGATAGCATCTGTTAGTGTTTTAGGATTATACCGTAGTTTCTCGGTGCTATAAATATTAAAACCGTTGTATTTTGTTGAATCTATGATTTGTTTGTCTTTGTCTTCAAATGCGCTATTGGTATAGATATTAACTTCTTTTACTTTATATATTTTAAATGGTGTTCTTACAGAATCTTCTAATTTCCTGTCTTTTATTTGAATGTCTAGCTTTACTTTTTTTGTTTTTCCAAAGGTGTCTACTTCAAAATAAAAATAATCTTGAGAGAAATGGTATACTCCAGAATTTCTCATCACACTTGTAACTCTACGTTTTTCAGATAATATAGATTGTGTCCTGTATTGTTCACCTACTTTTATTAGAGCGTTTTTTTCAATGGTTTTATATATTGAGTCTACTATAGGAGAGGTTATTTTTGTAGATACGGAGTCTATGATATAAGGCTGACCTGTAGTTACTGAATATTGAACTGTTGCTCTTTTGTTGTCTCCTTTATTTGTTTTAGAAGCCGATTGAACATCGAACCAGCCATTATTCCAGTAATGACTTTCTAAGCGTTTTAGCGATTTTTTTGTAAGCGTATCATTAATTATAACAGGAGCTTCCCCCGTTTTTTTTATCCAGCTATTAAAGTTTTTTCTGGATTCCATATGTCTGTATAGCTGCTTTTTAGATAGAAAACGCTCTAAACGTTCTGTTTTTTTAGGATTTTTTGTAAGCTTAGCGTTTAAAATGGAATCTATATTAGGTCTGGCAGTATTGTAAATAAAAAGTTTTAAGGGCGTGTTTATGAATGGTAATTTTTTATTGGGTCTTTGGTATAATAGGTTGTTAATGTTCTCTGCCTTTATTTTCTTATCATTAACCAAAAGGGTTGTGTTTGTCAATAAATGCTCATCAGATGGGACTCGTTTAGCGGAATTACAAGCCATAAAAAAGCTTATAGTTACAATAAATAATAGTATTTTTGAATGCTGATGTTTCAAATAGTCAGATCTTTAAAATGATTAATCTATAGTGTTAATTTTGAGATTTTTTTATAATTTGAATTACTACCGATCCAAAAATACATTTTTTAAATGCTATCAAAAAACCAAATAAAATTAATAACGCGTTTAAAGCAAAAAAAATATAGAGTTCAAGATGGTTTTTTTGTTGCCGAAGGTGTAAAGGTAATTAAAGAGCTTATAAACTCTCCTTTACAATTGCAACATATATTTACAACTAGTGCTTTTAATATAGGTTCTGAAGTAGAAACTTTAATTACAGAAGCGGAATTAAAAAAAATAAGCTTTTTAACGACCCCAAATAAAGCTTTAGCACTTTTTAAAATCCCAGTGGTTAATGCTGTAGATTTTGAAGGACTCGTTGTTGCTTTAGATGCTGTTCGCGATCCAGGTAATTTAGGAACTATTATAAGACTTTGTGACTGGTTTGGAGTAAAAGATATCGTGTGTAGTTTGGATACTGTAGATTGCTATAATCCTAAGGTAATACAAGCAACAATGGGATCTATTACTAGGGTGAATATTAATTATGTTAACCTAGAGCCTTTTATAGCAGGCATAAAAATACCTGTTTACGGGACTTTCATGGATGGAGAAAATGTTTATCAAAACAGATTACCTAAGCATGGGGTTTTAGTAATGGGAAATGAGGCTAATGGTATTTCTAAAACGATGGAAAAACTGGTGAGCAAAAGAATAGCGATACCGCGTTTTGGAGCTTTGCAAGCCACAGAAAGTTTAAACGTAGCAACTGCAACTGCTATTTTATTGAGCGAGTTTAGAAGGGGGTAAATTCCTTAAAATAAATTATGCCGTTTTAAGTTGTTTGCCATGAGATTATTGTTTAATTGTAAGTTTACCTAAATGTGAAGTTTATAAAGACCCCTCGTGTTTTCATAGAGGAGATATTACTTGTCCATGGACTATTTGGGTCTACATCTTTTATTAATTCATCACTAAGCGCAAAAACACCACGTATTGAAGGGGTGAACTTAAACCAATACAGGTAGAAATCTATGCCAAATCCAATATCATAGAATAATACATTTTTTTTAGTTCTAAATTCACCATTGCTATTGTCATCGGGGTTTTTTTCATTACTCGATAAATTTAAGGATGTGGCAACACCAAAAGTAATGAAAGGCTTAAAGTTATTAATGCGTTCTGTAGATAATCTTAGTAATAAAGGGATGTATACATAAGTGGATTTTATTTCCCTTAAAAAATCAGAGTTGTTTGTGTCTGGAACACCTTCAAGATAATTTTCAGGATACATTAAGGTTCTGGTTGTAATTACTAACCCAGGCTCTAACCTTAAGTTTATATGATCGCTAACACGAAGATCCCCAACTAGGCCAACATTAAATCCTGTGGATTTTACTGTTTCAATATCTCCTATATTAGTATTGTAATCAAATTTAAAATCTAAATTATTGACTCCAAAATAGTAGCCCCAACTCAAAGACTCTTTATCCATATTTTCATTGTTTTTCACTTTTTCTTTTGTGAATAACTGAGCAGAACAGGTATGGGCTATAAAAAGGAAGGTAAATAAAATAAACGGGTTTCTCATATTATTATTTTGATGCGGTATAAATGGTCGCCACTCCAAAAGTTTGTGGCAAATCTGTAACATTTATAAACCCAATATTACGTAAAATATTGTTCAAAGCGTCACCATATGGAAAAACAGAGGCCGATTCGCAAAGGTATTTATATGCGCTTCGGTCTTTAGAAAACGTTTTTCCTATTAGTGGCAATATGTTTTTTGTGTAAAAACGATAGCCTTGTTTGTAAGGTGTTTTACTGGGTATAGACGTTTCTAAGATAACAAATATTCCACCAGGTTTTAAAACACGAAGTATCTCTTTTAAACCGTTTTCTAAAGTTTCAAAATTGCGAACCCCGAAAGCAACTGTTATAGCACTAAAGGTATTGTCTTCGAAGGGAATGTTTTCAGAGTCGCCTAAAATCATTTCAATTTTAGTCTCTAAACCTTTATGCTGTATTTTTTTCTTAGCAACTTCAAGCATGCCACTACTTATATCTAAACCCGTAATTTTGCTAGCATTAGTTTTAGCTAGATTGATTGCTAAATCGCCAGTTCCTGTGGCTATATCAAGAATGGATTCTGGTTGTGTTTTCTTTACAATATTTACAACCTTTTTACGCCATTTTATATCAATACCAAAAGAAATAACACGGTTTAAGCCGTCATAGTCTTCAGATATAGTGTCAAACATTTTAGTAACTTGTTCTTTTTTGCCAAGATTACTATCTTTATAAGGCTTTATTTTTGTCAAAACTTATATTTTTGACAAAACTACAATGTTTTTAATAAAGTTTAAACTGAAAAACGGAAATAAGCAAATTCTTCTTTGCTAATAAGGTAAACTAGTACTATTTATGGAGGTGTTAAAGTAACTATTCCTTTTTAACCACTTAAAGAAACGTTAATTTAATTATCTTTGTTATTCTTTATATTAAAAACGAAAAATGGATTATTCACATCAAGAGCGATATCATATTAATAGATATGCGTATTAGACTATACCATCTGGTTATTCAGAAACAATAAAAAAACAGATGAAAATAATAATTGCAGGCGCTGGTGAAGTCGGATTTCATTTAGCAAAATTACTTTCTTATGAATCACAGGAAATTACCTTAATAGATACAAATAAGGAAAGTTTATCCTATGCCGATAATCATTTAGACATACGTGTGCTTAAAGGAGATGCAACCTCTATCTCTATTTTAAAAGAGGCAAGGGTGTCTAATAGTGATTTGGTTATTGCTGTTACAGCATCTGAAGCTACAAATATTACCGTTTGTGTTTTGGCTAAGCAGTTAGGTGCTAAACGTACTATTGCAAGAATCTCTAACACGGAATTTATTAGGTATAAAGATGAGGTCGGGTTTACACGCTTCGGGATTGATGAATTAATTTCACCAGAATCATTAGCGGCAGCAGAGATTGAATTATTATTAGATCAATCTGCGTTTAATGAAAGCTATCAGTTTGAGGAAGGCGCTTTAACGATGGTGAGTTTAAGTTTATCACGCACAGCCTTGTTTGTAGGGAAAACAGTAAAAGAAGCAGCGCAATTATTTTCCGAAATTCATTTTGTACCTATTGCAATACAACGTTTTGGTACGCAGTACACTATAATACCTAGAGGCGATACGCAGTTTAAAGAAGGCGATACGGTTGTTTTTATAACAAGTGAAGGAGGAGGAGAAGAGTTATGTAAAATGACGGGGAAAACTTACGAGCCTATTAAGGATGTAATGATTCTTGGAGGGAGTAAAATAGGATATAAAACGTCTCGAGATTTAAGTTCTAGAAATTTTAATGTAAAACTTATTGAAAAAGATAAAGAGAGTGCTTTCGAATTAGCCGATGAGTTGGAAAATGTCTTGGTTATAAATGGCGATGGTAGAAATGTTGAGCTATTAGATGAGGAGAATATAGGAGAAATGGATGCCTTTATATCTGTTACCGGTAATTCAGAAACGAATATCATGTCGTGTTTAGTTGCAAAGTCTAAAGGGGTTAAAAAAACAATTGCTTTAGTTGAAAATATGGATTACTTTGAGTTGTCTCAATCTATAGGAATTGATACTTTGATAAATAAGAAGTTATTGGCTGCAAATAATATTTTTAGATACATTCGTAAAGGTGAGGTAATAGCAATGACCAAGTTGAATAATATGAATGCGGAATTACTTGAGTTTAGAGTAAAGGAAACATCTAAAATTCGAAACAAAGTCATTAAGGATATTGAATTTCCACGCTCTGCAATTATTGGAGGGGTTATTAGAGCTGGTAACGGTTTGATTGCATTGGGAGATTTTAGGGTTCAAGAAGGCGATTATATTGTTGTATGTTGTTTGCCAAGAGCTATAAAACAAGTAGAAAAATTATTCTTATAACCAGAACATGCGTAAACGCTTAAAACTTAATTATAAGATTATTTTCCATTTTTTTGGATTACTATTTTTGTTTAATGGCGGCTTTATGCTTATTTCAACACTAGTTAGTCTTATCTATAAAGATGGAGTTACATTTAAATTATTCTTGTCTGGAATAATGACATTTCTAGTAGGTGTTTTCGCTATGGTTTTTACGCGAGACCATAAAAAGGAAATGAATAAGCGAGAGGGATACATTGTAGTTTCTTTTGGTTGGGTGGTCATGGCGCTTTCAGGAACATTGCCTTATGTGTTTACTGGAGCTATCCCGAGTTTTACAGATGCTTTTTTTGAGACGATGTCAGGCTTTACAACAACAGGGGCTTCAATTCTTAACGATATTGAAATTGTGCCAAAAGGTGTTTTATTTTGGAGAAGTCTTACGCATTGGATTGGAGGTATGGGCATTATTGTATTAGCCGTTGCTATCTTGCCTTTATTGGGTATTGGAGGGATGCAATTATTTGCAGCAGAAGCACCTGGTCCAAGTGCCGATAAATTACATCCGCGTATTACCGATACCGCAAAACGCTTGTGGCTTATTTATTTTGCTTATACTGCGATAGAAACTATTTTACTTAAAGTTTCAGGAATGTCTTTCTTTGATGCGATTAATCACTCAATGAGTACGTTGTCTACAGGTGGGTTTTCTACAAAAAACGCCAGTCTTGCTCATTGGAATGATAAGCCAATAATACAATACATTGTTATTTTGTTTATGTTTTTGGCAGGTACAAATTTTGTGTTGAGTTATTTTGCTTTTAAAGGAAAGGTGAGAAAAGTGATTGTAGATGAGGAATTTAAATTGTATTTTAAATTCGTCTCTATTTTTACGATTATAGCTTCTTTAATTATTTATTTTAGAGCAGATTTGAGCTTGTCATCTATAGAGCATCCTGCTGTTTTAGGAGCGGCAGAAAGCGTATTTAGGCACGCCTTGTTTCAAGTATTAGCCGTTATTACGACAACAGGATTCGTTTCGGCTGATTATACTTTATGGACGCCCTTTTTAACTGTTTTCTTTTTTGGGTTGATGTTTCTAGGGGGGTCTGCAGGGAGTACCTCTGGAGGTATAAAAGTAGTAAGACACCTAATTACTATAAAAAATGGATTTTTAGAATTTAAGCGTACCTTACATCCTAACGCAATTTTGCCAGTGCGTTATAATAAAAGAGCAGTGTCTGGAGGTATCGTATTTAATATTTTAGGGTTCTTCATTTTATATATGCTGTCTTTTATCGTTGGAGCTTTAGGCTTTTCTATGATGCAAATCGATTTTGAATCGGCTATTGGGCTTGCGGCATCAAGTTTAGGTAATGTTGGGCCCGCCTTTGGAGAGTTTGGGCCTGTAAATAATTATGCCGCTTTACCAAGTATCGGAAAATGGTGGGCTTCTTTTTTAATGCTTATCGGTAGGTTGGAGCTTTTTACTGTTTTGATATTGTTAACACCTTTCTTTTGGAGGAATAGATAGTATGTTTCTTTTTAATCGTGTTTAAGTAGGACTATCAGGATTCTTGTTACATTTTTAGTTGTTATTCGTTGTATTTGTATAACCTCTAAATTAATCACCATGGAATTACTTAAAACACCTCAAAATATAGCCCCATTGTATACTCCTGAATTATGCCTTCATAATTGCTCATTAGGGATTTTGAATTCTGAATATAAAGCCATCGTAAATAATAATTTTAATAATTTAAAAAAACGTTCTCTTTTTGGGATTAAGCAGCACGTTAAAAGCATACAGTATAATACAAGTGATACTATTTCAGTTGTATTAAGAGTGTCTTTGTTTCTTATGGGGTTGTTTTTAGCCTTTTAATTAAAGCGCTTGTTGTTTAATAGGTAAGACATGAGTGCTAATAACAAAAAAAGACTGCCTTTTCAAGCAGTCTTTTTATAATAGAAATAAAATATTATTAGCTCACAGCTTCTTTTATTCTTTTTATCGCTTCAATAATTTGCTCTTGAGAAGCAGCATATGAAATTCTAATTGAATTAGGATTTCCAAAGGCGTCTCCAGTAACAGTAGCAACCAATGCTTCTTCTAATAAGTATAACGAAAAGTCTGTAGCGTTGTTTATTGTTTGTCCGCGCAAGGTTTTTCCAAAGAAATGCGAAATATCAGGAAAAACATAAAACGCACCTTCTGGGGTGTTCGTTTTAAAGCCTTCTATATCATTTAATAAATTTAAGGTGAGATCACGGCGAATTTTAAATTCATCGATCATATATTTTACTGTGTTAGGGTTCGCATTTAAAGCTGTAATTACAGCACGCTGAGCAATACAGTTTGCACCACTAGTTATTTGACCCTGCATTTTATTGCAAGCTCTTGCAATCCAATCTGGAGCTCCTATAAAGCCAATCCTCCATCCGGTCATGGCAAAAGCTTTAGAAACACCGTTTACAGTAATGGTGCGCTCAAACATGCCTTCAATACTAGCCATACTGGCATGAGGTTTCCCTGTGTAATTTATGTGTTCATAAATTTCATCGGAAACAACGTAGAGGTTAGGGTGTTTCTTTATAATTTCAGCCAAGGATTCCAATTCTTCTTTACTATACAATGAGCCACTAGGGTTGCAAGGGGAACTAAACCAAAGCATTTTAGTTTTAGGCGTAATGGCCGCTTCTAGTTGAGAAGCTGTCATCTTGAAATCGGTGTCAATAGAGGTTTTTACTTCCACAGGCACACCATCGGCTAGTTTTATAATATCACTATAACTTACCCAATAAGGGCAAGGTAATATCACTTCATCGCCCTTATTTATCATGACCATTGCGATATTAGCTAAACTTTGTTTTGCTCCAGTAGAAACTACAATTTGCGGGAGTGTATAGTTTAGGTTATTGTCTCGCTTAAATTTTGTAATTACTGCTTCTTTAAGTGCTACATAGCCATCTACAGGAGTGTATGAGTTGTAGTCGTCATTTACGGCTTGTATGGCGGCTTCTTTAATAAAATCGGGCGTGTTAAAATCGGGTTCCCCCAAGCTTAATCCGATAATATCTTTGCCTTCGCCTCTTAGTTCTCTAGCCTTTGCTGCCATTGCTAAAGTTGCAGACGTGGCCATGTTTAAAATACGTTCTGAAAGTTGACTCATTAAATGTGTTAATTAGGCTTGTAAAGCTGGTTTTATACCCATTTCGCGTAAATATTTAAAATGTGCTATTATAGCTTTGCGAGTAGTTTTGTATTCGTTGTATGGTAAGTTAAACTCTTGTGCTGTACTTTTAACTATCTCTGCTATTTTACCATAGTGGATATGACTAATGTTTGGGAAAATATGGTGCTCTACTTGGTGATTTAATCCGCCAGTAAACCAATTAGCGATTTTACTTTTTCGACCAAAATTCACAGTCGTTTTAAGTTGGTGAATTGCCCAAGTATTTTTCATCGTCCCATTTTCAGCAGGTAAAGGCATTTCAGCTTCTTCCATAACATGTGCCAATTGAAAAACAACACTAAGGATTAATCCAGCGGTATAATGCATTATGAAAAAGCCTAATAGTATTTTCCACCAGGCAGCATCTAAGATTAACATTGGTAAAACAATCCATATAGCCAAATATATAATTTTAGAAATTACTAATTTGCTCCAGTTAGCCACTGGGTTAGGAAATTCACCATAAGATAATTTCCGTTTCATATAACGCTTCATTTGTTGGAAATCTGTTGTAATCGCCCAGTTTATGGTTAGCAATCCATATAAAAGTACAGAATAATAGTGTTGAAATTTATGATGCCATTGCCATTTGGAATGCTCAGAAAAACGTAAAATGCGGCCAGCTTCTAAATCTTCATCATGCCCATGGATATTAGTGTAAGTATGGTGTAAAACATTATGTTGTACTTGCCAGTTATAAACGTTTCCTGCAAGAATATAAATACTGCTACCCATTAAACGATTAATCCACTCTTTATTAGAAAAAGAACCGTGGTTTCCATCGTGCATAACATTCATGCCAACACCAGCCATTCCAATTCCCATAACTATTGTTAGTAAGAGTTGCGCCCAGCCAGGCATATTAAGAGTTAGCAATAAAAAATAAGGGGCTAGAAAAACAGAAAACATAATGACTGTTTTTAGCCAAAGTTTCCAATTACCAGTACGTTTTATGTTGTTGTCTTTAAAATAAGAGTTTACCCTTTTGTTAAGGGTTCTAAAAAACTTTGCAGAGTCCGTTCTTGAGAACGATAAAGCCTGTTCTGTCATAATTTATTATTTTAATGTGGTGCGTTTAAATTTTACGAACCATATTTTGTGACAAAGATAATTAATAATGCGTTTGAAGTAATCAAGAAATTCATAAAATTATGCCCGTAAAATGTATATTTTTGCAAAAAAAAATACATCTATGGAGCTCATTTTAAAATACTTTCCTAATCTTAGTCAAGATCAAATTGAGAAATTCTCAAAACTAGAAACATTGTATCAAGATTGGAATCTGAAAATCAATGTAGTATCCCGTAAGGATATAGATGAACTGTATTTGCGTCACGTGTTACATTCTTTGGCTATTGCTAAGGTTATGACGTTTAAGGACGGAAGTACGATTATGGACGTCGGTACTGGCGGTGGTTTTCCAGGAATTCCTTTGGCTATTTTATTTCCAGAATGCGATTTTCATTTGGTAGATAGCATTGCTAAAAAGCTTAAAGTTGTTAATGAAGTTGTTGAGGGACTGGGGCTAAAAAATGTAAGAACAACGCATACTCGTGTTGAGGAGATTAAAGAAACTTATGACTTTATTGTAAGTAGGGCTGTAGCAGCAATGCCTACTTTTTCGCATTGGGTAAAAGGGAAAATAAAGAAGGAAAGTAAGCATGTTCTAAAAAATGGGATATTATATCTTAAAGGCGGAGATTTAACTGAAGAATTACAAGGTTATAAAACAGCAACTTTATATAATTTAAGTGATTTTTATACAGAAGATTTTTATGAGACCAAAAAAGTGGTTCATCTTCCGCTTAAATATCGGAAATAAGTATGATTATAACAATGTTTGTTACGTTTGTATAATAAAAAAGCCTCAAATTAAATATTTGAGGCTTTTTTTGTATTGTAATTTATAAATCTGATGTCCTTATTCTCCTAAAAAAGGATAACGATAATCTGTAGGAGTTACAAAGGTCTCTTTAATCATTCTTGGAGAAACCCAGCGGAGTAAATTTAAAGCACTACCTGCTTTATCGTTCGTTCCAGATCCTCTAGCGCCACCAAAAGGTTGTTGGCCTACAACAGCACCTGTTGGTTTGTCATTTATATAGAAGTTTCCTGCAGAATTTTCTAGAGCTTTGGTCGCTTCTACTATGGCATAACGATCTGTGGCTAAAATAGCTCCTGTTAACGCATAGTCACTAGTTTCATCAACCATTTTTAATGTTTCAGAATATTGATCGTCTTCAAAAACATAAATAGTAATGACTGGCCCAAATAATTCATCACACATCGTGGTGTATTTCGGGTCGTTGGTTAAAATAACAGTAGGTTCAACAAAATAGCCTTTGCTTTTATCGTAACCACCACCAACAATAATTTCGGCATTACTGTCAGCTTTGGCTTGGTCTAAGTACTTAGCTAATTTATCAAATGAACCTTCGTGAATTACAGCAGTAATGAAGTTGCTCATATCTTCAGGCGATCCTGTTTTAAAGGAATTAACATCTTCTATTACATGTTTTTTTACATCTTCCCATATGCTTTTTGAGATGTAAGCACGAGATGCGGCACTACACTTTTGTCCTTGAAATTCAAAGGCACCACGAACTATAGCGGTAGCGACTTGCTTTGCTTTAGCAGATTTGTGAGCGACAATAAAATCTTTACCACCAGTTTCTCCTACTATTTTTGGATACGTTTTATAGTGATGTATGTTGTTTCCAATTTGTTTCCAAAGTTCTTTGAATATGTATGTAGAGCCTGTAAAATGTAAACCAGAAAAATCAGGGCTATCCAATACTGTTTCTGTGATCATTACTGGATCTCCAAAAACAACATTTATAACACCTGGAGGAACACCAGCTTCCTCAAAAACATCCATAATTACTTTAGCCGAGTATATTTGAGAATCACTAGGCTTCCATACCACAACATTTCCCATCATAGCCATGCAAGAGGGTAGGTTCCCTGCGATAGCAGTAAAGTTAAAAGGGGTTACCGCATAAACGAAACCTTCTAGAGGACGGTATTCTAATCTATTCCATGCATCACTAGTGCTTTCTGGTTGTTCATGATAAATATCCGTCATGTACTGCACGTTAAAACGTAAAAAGTCAATCAACTCACAGGCTGCGTCAATTTCTGCTTGATGTATGGTTTTTGATTGTGCCATCATTGTAGCAGCATTTATTCTAGCTCTATAAGGACCTGCAATTAATTCAGCAGCCTTTAAAAAGATCCCTGCGCGATGTTCCCAAGGCATTTGCGACCATGATTTTCTAGCTTCTAAAGCTGTAGCAATGGCGTCGTCTATGTGTTTCTTTTCGGCTAAATGATAATGCCCTACTATATGTTGATGATCGTGAGGAGGAGACATTGTTCTGGTATTTCCAGTAGTAATATCTTTTCCATTTATATACATTGGTACCTCTAGCTTGCTGTTATACATTTCTTTGTAAGCCTTAGCTATGGCTTCTCTGTGTTCACAACCTGGAGCATAGCTTCTAACCGGCTCATTTACTGCGACTGGTACATTGAAAAATCCTTTTCCCATGATTATTTTTTGATTATTTTGTTTTAATTTTTTGAAGTTCAAAGTTACAACTTTTTTGCCGATTATTTGAGGGAAAGGATTCCTACACCTATTCTTATATCTTGTGTTTTTTTTGTAAGTTGCCATTTGATTTTTAGACTATAGTATTTATGTGTACAGTTACGATTTTTCCAATAGGAGATAATGATTTTGTGTTAACATCTAATAGAGATGAAGCACCCGATAGGATAGCACTTGCTCCTGATTTTTATGATGTTAATAGTGTTAAAATGCTATTACCTAAGGATAAATTGTCTGGAGGGTCGTGGGTTGGAGTAAGCGATAGGAATCGTGTGCTATGTTTGCTTAATGGGGGATTTCTAATTCATGAAAAACAAAATCATTACAGACAAAGTAGAGGTGTTGTTGTTCGTGATTTATTAGCCGCTGAAAATATTGAGGACTCTGTAGGGCAATATAACTTAAAGGATGTAGAACCTTTTACTTTAGTGATTGCCGACTGGAATTCTGAGCTTCATTTTTATGAACTGGTTTGGGATGGTAGTAAGAAACATTTTCAAAAATTGCCATTAGCACCTAGAATTTGGTCTTCTTCAACATTGTATTCTGAAGCTCGAAAACAAGAGCGTTTGGAGTGGTTTAACGATTTTAAATCTGAAAGCGAATTAACTCCCAGTAGCGCATTGCAATTTCATAAAACTGCTGGAAAAGGGAATCTTGATTATGGTGTTATTATGGATCGTGGAATTGTGAAAACAACAAGTGTTACTCAGGTGAAAAAAGAAAATAATAAAATCGCTATGCGTTTTGAGAATATCAATACGTCTGAAATTGAAGCAAAACACTTATTAGTTACACAATAATACATGGGGAGTACGGGGATTATTTTAACCTTAGCATATCCAGATACCATAGTGTATGTTGCTGAAGAATGGTATTCACCATTGTTACGATTTGTTGGTGTTGGAAAGAAGGGCTATGTAAGAGCAGGGCATGCTGCATTAGTGCTTATTAACAAGCAAACAGGTGTTTTAGAGTATTATGATTTTGGACGGTATATTACACCAAAGCCTAATGGCAGGGTTAGGGGTAAGGATACCGATAATGAGTTGGATTTTGATTTAAAAGCCGAGATTGTTGATGGTGAGGTTAAAAATCTTGATGTTATCTATAAGTTTATGGCTACTCATCCCGAGCTAACTCATGGTAAGGGAGATTTGGTTGCCTCTATATGTGATGTTGTCGATTATAATAAGGCTAAATCATATATTAAAATGATGCAAGATAGGGCTTTTGTTTACTATGCAGCTTTTAAGAAAGAAGCGTGTAATTGTGCGCGTTTTGTTACAGATGTTTTGATCGCTTCAGTTGAAAATGAAGCTATGAGAAAGAAATTGAAAGGTTCTAAATGGTTTACACCAAGCACAATTGGTAACGTCTTGTTGTCCAACACAGGAAAGAAGGTTTATAAAATTTCTGAAATGGGTGAGATTTCAGTGTTTAAAGGCTCACAACAAAGCGAAAATTTACGTTGTTTTTTAGATCGTTTAAAAGATTATAAACCTAATATTGTTGGTTCGTTAGCTCCTAAAAAAGTGAGCGGTTTGAGTGATAATGCACAATGGTTGTCAGGCATTGGTTCTGGGGCATGGTTCGAGTTGCAAGATGCGAAAACAGAAGGCGAGTATAATTATAAGCGAGTATCGCCTTATGGCAATGTGGATGTGAATGATGTGTTTTTGGTTGAAGACAAGGCTTTCGATTTAAATAAAGCCTATCAGTTTCTGCACAACTCAAATTGTAGTTTTTTCTCTGTAATGCAAAATGAAAAAATATATCGGTTTTATAGAAAGTATACTAATTAATAGCAAAAGGAGCACTTAATTTAAATATCGGTATTGCGACATTAAAAGTTTTAGAGGTGGAGAGATTTACCATGGTATAGTGTCCTTGCATGGCTCCAAATGGAGACGTAAGTAAGCAGCCAGAATTGTAAGTGTGAGATGCTCCAGGGTTTAAAACAGGCTTTTTTCCTATAACTCCTTCCCCTGTTACGGTCTCAGTTGTATTAAGAGCATCGAGTATAGTCCAATGTCTAAGATTGAGTTGAACGGCATCTTTACTTTGGTTTTCGATGCTGACTTTGTAGCCAAAGGCAAAGTGAATCTTATAATTTTTATAAAAAGTCCCTTCAAAATTAGTTTCTACCGAAATTTTTATACCCTTTGTAACTTGTTGAACCATTTATAATTAAAGTTGATTTTGATGCAAAAATAATAAATATTATATTAAAAATAATAATAATGGTTTAGCTGTGTCGTCTCGCTCAATAATACGGCAAAAATCAATTTGTGGTGTTTATAGAATTAGCTTCACCGAGTCCAATTATTCTATCATAACGCGCACCAAGATCTCTATAGTATACAATAACTTTATAATTGTTTTCGGTTTGGTAGAAGTTGCCTCCAATCACATTTTCGTCTATAGTGCCATTATTATCAACAACAATATATTTGTAGTTGTAGAACCCTTGTTTTAAAATAAGTGGAAGTTCGTAGGCTTTTTGGTCGTCATAGTAAACCATTTTTGTGGTATCGTCTATGGCGTAGTTATTAAAATTTCCATAGACATGAACCGATTTGTTTTTTGGTAATTTCTCTAACAAGAGCGAAAAATGAACTTTTGTGTAATCTGCTTCAATGCTCGGGTTATTAGTGTCCAGAGCTGTTATTAAAAAATTCCCATTGATGTCTGGGTTGTAGGTGTAAGGTAAGTTTGCTCTTGAAATATTTCGATATAAATAATGGTTGTATAAGTCTTTTAGTTCTATAAATTGTACGCCAGTATTTGCGCTTCTTAAATCTTTATTTTCAAAATAAAAGAATTCGTTACCAGCATAAAAACTAGAGGCTTTTGTGTAACGGTATTCTAATGAGTTGCCTAAAATATATTGGGGTTTCAAATCTGTAATAGCTGTATTTAAATTGTTATTTTGAACTAATACTGTTTTTATAGATTCTTTGGGATTGTTAAATCTTAATATCGAGGAGTTTATGGTGAAATCTACCGTTTGTTTTTCTTTTATTAAGGAAACATCACGTGAACGTTTTATAGATACACCAACATGCGCGATGTCTTCATAAATCATAAATTTTCGCGTAAATTCAATTTCGTCATCCTCATTATATATCGTAATTAAATAATTTCCAGATTTTTTGAATCCTTTGGTTTGTTGGTTAGGGATGCTTAATCTGTAGTGTGAATATATTTGATGTGTATTAAAAGAATTTTCATACGTTCTAATGCGTTGTTCGTTAAAACCTATTAGGTATTCTGTTTCCAATAAATTAGAAGGTGTCCAATCAAAATTGTAATGCTTAATTTCATAGTAATAGTCATCTTCATTGCCGTTTAAAACATCAAACTCTAAAATAAAACGACTGCCGAGTTTTATTATAGGCAGCTGGTTTTCTAATGTGTTCCCTCTTAAAGTAATGGTTTTAAGGTAATCTTGAGGTTGTATCTCTTCAACTTGAGCCCAAAAAGGAGTGCTGCTAAAAAAGAGGGTAATTATAAGGGTGAATTTAAATTTCATTTTGTAATTTTAGTATTAGGTAAATATAAACAAATTCTATGCCTAATCGGTTTTTCTTATTTAGAATAGATATAAATAAATAAGGAGGGATATTTAGACTTAAAATTTGCATTATAAATTCGTATTTTTGCACCGATTTTTGACTCTCAAAAAATCAAATCACTAAACTATTAACAAATAGATTTATACGTATGTCAAACGACATTAAGATTAAGAAAGGTCTAGACATAAAGTTAAAAGGTGCGGCAGAACTCGTAACAGAGAATGCTATTGTAAGCAACTTTTATACGGTTAGACCAGAAGACTTTCACAGTGTAATTCCTAAATTATCGGTAAAAGTTGGAGAAAAAGTTAAGGCTGGACAAGCTTTGTTTTTTAATAAATCCAACGAAGATGTAAAATTTGCTTCACCAGTATCTGGGGAAGTTATCGAAATTGCACGTGGTGAAAAACGTAAAATATTAGCAATAAAACTTCAAGCAGACAAAACACAATCTTATCAAGATTTTGGCGCTTTAAATGTAGATTCGGCGAAAGCAGAGGATATTAAAGCAAAATTATTGACCTCTGGTTGTTGGGCATTTGTAAAACAGCGTCCTTACGATGTTATTGCAAATCCCGATGTTGCTCCAAAAGCAATTTTTGTTTCCGCTTATGCTAGCGCCCCTTTAGCAGCAGATTTAGATTATACGCTACAAGGTAAAGAGGCCGAGTTACAAGCTGCAGTTACGGCTTTGGGTAAATTAACAGAAGGTGAATTTCACGTTAGTGTCGGGAAGCAAGGAAAGTCGCCTTTGGCGGGTTTGACAGGAATAACCCTGCATAAAGTTTCTGGACCACACCCTTCTGGTAACGTGGGCACGCAAATCAATAAAATAGATCCTATTAACAAAGGGGAAGTCGTTTGGACTATAAATGCACAAGACCTCGTTATTATTGGGGAGTTATTGTTAACAGGTAAATTTAACGCTCAACGTATCGTTGCATTGGCTGGTTCTTCAGTAACAGAGCCAAGATATTTCAAAACCGTAATCGGGAGTGAAATAGCAACTATGGTTTATGATAAAGGCGTAGATAAAAACGGAAACGATCGTATTATTTCAGGAAACGTATTGACAGGGACACAAGTGAAACCTGATGGTAGTTTGGACTATTACAGTAATGTGATTTCTGTAATTCCAGAAGGAGACGATTATGAGTTTTTTGGATGGAATAAGCCTATATTTAATAAAATATCGACGTCAAGAGCGCTAACTTTTTCTTGGTTAACACCAAAAAAAGAATTTGCTTTAAATACCAATACAAATGGGGAACATCGTGCTTTTGTAACGACAGGAACTTATGAAGAAGTGTTTCCGTTAGATATTTTTCCAATGCAAATTTTAAAAGCTTGTAAATATCAAGATTTAGACGAAATGGAAGCTTTAGGAATGTATGAAGTTGCACCAGAAGATTTCGCCTTGACAGAATTTGTTTGTGTGTCTAAGCAACCACATCAAGATATTATTAGAAAAGGTTTAGACTTAATGCTTAAAGAAATAGGATAATGGGTTTAAAAAGTAATTTACATAATTTAAAGGAAAAGTATAAAGGAACCAAAATGGCCCCTGCATTTAATGCAATCCATACGTTTTTATACTTGCCAAATGAGACAACTCATAATGGAACGCATATAAAAGCGGCCGATGATTTAAAGCGAACAATGAACATTGTTATTATGGCATTGATTCCTTGTTTGATTTTTGGAATGTTTAATGCTGGATACCAACATTACGCCGCAATAGATGTTGCCGCAGGTATTACCCGAGAAGTATCCTTGTTAGGGAATTTTCTAACGTGGGATAACTTTGTAATGGGCGCATGGACAGTATTACCATTGGTTATTGTTTCCTACGTTGTTGGTCTAGCTGTAGAATTTGTATTCGCAGTAATTAAAGGACATGAAGTAGAAGAAGGGTATTTGGTAACGGGGATGCTTGTGCCATTAATCGTACCAATTGATACACCATTATGGATGGTAGCAGTGGCTGTTGTTTTTGGTGTAGTGATTGGGAAAGAAGTCTTTGGAGGAACGGGAATGAATATTCTTAATCCTGCATTAACGATTCGTGCCTTTTTATTCTTTGCTTATCCAACCTGGATGTCTGGCGATAAAGTATGGGTGCATGGTGCTGTAGAAGCAACAGGAACACCCGATGCGATTTCTGGTGAAACCGTTTTAGGTAGTTTGGCACAAAATAATAGTGTGGTTTACGATGCTTGGGATATGTTTTATGGTTTTATTCCTGGATCTATAGGAGAAACATCTACATTGCTTATACTATTAGGGGGATTGTTTTTAGTTTTTGCTAAAATCGGAAGTTGGAGAATTATGGTGTCTTCTGTATTAGGCGCCATAACTATGGGATTAATATTTAACGGCGTTGTAGATGCTGGGATTATTACCGAATCAAGTAAGTTCTATGGGTTAATGAGTACAGCCTTTTGGATGCATTTACTAATAGGAGGTTTTGCCTTTGGAACAGTCTATATGGCAACCGACCCAGTAACAGCTTCTCAAACGAATAAAGGCAAATGGATTTATGGATTTTTAATTGGTTTTATATCTATAATGATTCGTGTGTTTAACCCTGCTTATCCAGAAGGCGTTATGCTAGCAATTTTATTAATGAATGTGTTTGCACCAACAATTGACCATTATGTGGTTCAAGGAAATGTAAAAAGAAGAATGAAACGTTTAAAAGCTAAAGTTGCATAACGATGGAAAATAAAACAGATAAAAATTCATATACAATACTATTTGCAGTAGGAATGGTATTAATCGTGGGGACCTTGTTAGCGTTTACAGCATCATTTCTTGAACCAGCAATTACAGAAAATAAACGTTTAGAGAAGCAACAAAATATTTTGTATGCTATGGGCGTTAACGATAATGATGAAAGTAGTGCTACTTTTATTTCTACAGATAAAGCACCAGAAGCGTTTTTAAAATATATTACTAAGCAATTAGTTATAGAAGGAGATAATGTTACCGAAGATGAAGAAGCTTACCTTATCGATGTTAAGAAAGAACAAACAAAGGCGAAAAATGGAGAAACAAGACGCTTACCATTATTTGTTGGCGTAAAAGACGGCAAAACATTTTACGTTGCACCTATTAGAGGAAAAGGCCTTTGGGATGCTATCTGGGGATATGTTGCCTTAGATGAAAATATGGTTGTTCAAGGGGCTTATTTTGACCACAAGGGCGAAACGCCTGGATTAGGAGCCAATATTAAACAACGCTTCTTTATGGACGACTTTATTGGGGAACATTTAATGTCTAATGGTACTTTTAAAGGAATTACAGTCGCTAAAGGAAATAACGACCCTAAGAATATAGATAAAACAGATAATGAGGTAGATGCTATTGCAGGAGCAACCATTACAGGTGATGGTGTTACAGCAATGATAAAAAGCGATTTAAAACTATATTTACCTTACTTTCAAAAATTAAAAAAATAAGATATGGGACTTTTATCAAAAAAAGACGCAGGTTTAATTTTAGATCCTTTAGCCGATAATAACCCAATTACAATTCAGGTATTGGGAATCTGTTCTGCTTTAGCAATTACAGCAGAGTTAAAAGCATCTATTGTAATGGCCGTTTCAGTACTATTTGTATTGGGAATTGGAAATGTTGTAATATCACTAATGCGTAATATTATTCCTTCAAAAATTAGAATTATAGTACAGTTAATTGTAGTTGCTGCTTTAGTAATTATTGTAGATTTAGTACTTAAGGCTTTTGCTTATGAGTTAAGTAAAACACTTTCGGTATTTGTAGGTTTAATTATTACAAACTGTATTATTATGGGGCGTTTTGAAGCCTTCGCTTTAGGAAACGGACCGTGGAGATCATTCTTAGATGGTATAGGAAATGCTTTAGGTTACGGACTAATATTAATATTAGTTGGTTTCTTTAGAGAATTATTAGGATCTGGTACTTTATTAGGATATCCTGTTTTAGGGAATTCTATTCCTGGAGAATTGTCAGGCTTATATGCATACGGTTATGAAAATAATGGATTCATGTTACTGTCTCCAATGGCATTAATTGTAGTTGGAATCATTATTTGGGTACAGCGTAGTAGAAATAAAGCATTAATAGAAGACTAAATAATAGTATGCGATTAGTGTTGGCCTATTATAATGAGCACACATTATCAAATACTAAATACGAAAATATATGGAATATTTAGAATTATTTTTTAAATCAATATTTATAGATAATATGGTGTTCGCTACATTCTTAGGAATGTGTTCATACCTAGCAGTATCTAAAAAAGTATCTACAGCTGTAGGGTTAGGAGCGGCAGTAATTTTCGTACTGGCTATCACAGTACCGTTAAACTGGTTGTTAGACCAGTATCTTTTACAACCAGGGGCTTTACAATGGTTAGGTGAAGAATATGCAGATTACGATTTAAGCTTTTTATCCTTTATTATGTTTATTGCTACCATTGCAACAATGGTGCAATTGGTAGAAATAGTAGTAGAAAAGTTTTCACCGTCATTATATAACTCTTTGGGTATTTTCTTACCATTAATTGCTGTTAACTGTGCCATCTTAGGTGGGTCTTTATTTATGCAATCTCGCGAAATCCCATCTTTTGGAGAAGCAGCAGTGTATGGTATAGGATCAGGAATAGGATGGTTCTTAGCTATTTTAGCTATCGCAGCTATTCGTGAGAAAATTAGATATTCTAATGTGCCAGCTCCATTAAGAGGTTTAGGAATAACATTTATTATTACAGGACTTATGGCAATTGGGTTTATGAGTTTTGGAGGAATGTTAACTGGTGGTGATGAAGACACTAAAAAAGAAGATAAGACCGTTAAAGTTGAGACTTCTAAAAAGGACAAGAAGTTAGCTAATAACACTAAAATTACAGAGTAACATGATCATTTTAGCAGCAGGAACAACAGGAACTATAGTCGCAACTGTAGCAGCGTTTTTATTAATAACACTTGTACTAGTCGGTTTATTATTATTTGTAAAACAAAAATTATCACCATCTGGACCAGTAAAAATATTAATAAATGGCGAAAGAGAAATAGAAGTGGCTTCAGGAGGAACGCTATTATCTACTTTAGGGACAAATAAAATATTTTTACCATCAGCTTGTGGTGGTGGTGGCACATGTATTCAATGTGAATGTCATGTACTGTCTGGTGGTGGCGAAGCTTTGCCTACAGAAACGCCTCACTTTTCAAGAAAAGAGTTAAAACATGGAGCACGTTTATCTTGTCAAGTTAAGGTAAAGCAAGACATGGAGATTACCATTCCAGAAGAAGTATTTGGTATTAAGAAGTGGGAAGCTACCGTAGTTTCAAACTATAATGTGGCAACTTTTATTAAAGAATTTGTAGTGGAGATCCCAGAAGATATGGACTACAAAGCTGGAGGGTATATACAAATTGAAATTCCAGAATGCGAAATAAAATATTCAGACATGGATATTTCAGCACACCCAGAAGATCACCCAGGGGAACCAGAAAAATTTGAAGCAGATTGGGATAAGTTTAACTTACGCCCTTTAGTCATGAAAAACGACGAGCTTGTAGAGCGTGCTTATTCTATGGCTTCTTATCCAGCTGAAGGTAGAAAAATAATGCTTAACGTACGTGTTGCAACACCGCCTTTCGATAGAGATAAAGGAGGATGGATGGATGTTAATCCAGGAGTTGCATCGTCTTATATTTTTAACCAAAAAGAAGGCGACAAAGTTACCATTTCAGGCCCTTACGGAGAGTTCTTTATTAATGAGTCTGAAGCAGAAATGCTTTATGTTGGTGGAGGTGCAGGAATGGCTCCAATGCGATCTCACTTATACGAATTGTTTAGAACACTTAAAACAAACCGTAAAGTAACCTATTGGTATGGTGGACGATCTAAAGCAGAATTGTTTTATATCCATTATTTTAGAGCTTTAGAAAAAGATTTTCCAAACTTTAAATTCTATATCGCTTTATCCGATCCTACCGAAGCAGATAATTGGAAAGTTAAAAAGGATGTTGATGATCAAGAAGGCGATGGTTTCGTAGGATTTATACATCAAGTGGTAATAGACCAATACTTATCTAAACATGAAACTCCAGAAGATATTGAATTATATTTCTGTGGACCACCATTAATGAATAATGCAGTTCAGAAAATGGGAGAAGACTTTGGTTTAGACGAAGAAAACATACGTTTTGATGATTTTGGAGGATAAATAAAACCGAAATCAATTCTCTATTGATAACAAATAAAAGCCGCTTAAAAATAATTTTAAGCGGCTTTTTTGGTTATACTATCACATGTCGTGTATAATTTAAGAGAAAGCAGATGAAAAAAATAATAATGCTTATTGGTATTTTTATTGCCATTTACATGTTTAAGGACTCTATAATAGAAACCGAATCTAAAGATGTAAGCTTAATAGTTAAAACGAAAGACTTAAACAGCGATAGTTTAACCATTAAATCTAGAGTAAATGTTCCTAAAGGCTTTAAGAGAGTCCCTTATCCTAACGGTTCCTTTCAAGAGTATTTACGCGATTATAAGTTAAAACCCTATGGAAGCAAAATTATAAACTATGATGGGAGCGAATATTATTGGCAAGATGGTCATATAGGAGTGCTAGAGATACCAGTTCCCAAAAACGGGTTACAGCAATGTGCAGATGCTTTAATACGAATTAGGAGTGAGTATCTTTGGGAAAAAAATAGAAAAGATGAAATCCGCTTTAATTTTACTAGCGGGCACCAATGCTCTTGGCTACAATATGCAGAAGGTTACAGGCCAAAAGTAAAAGGAAACCAAGTGACATTTCATAAAACGGCTTTAAAATCGCACTCTAAAGATACTTTTTATAAGTATTTAAACATAATCTATATGTATTCGGGGACCTTATCTTTATACAATGAGTTACCAAGAGTTACTACAATAGAAGCCTTAAAAATTGGCGACATGCTTATTAAAGGCGGAACACCTGGGCATATTGTAATGATCGCAGACGAGATTATAAACCAGGCTGGTGAAAAACAGTTTTTACTCATTCAAGGTAATACACCCGCGCAAAGCGTGCACCTAGTAAAAAATTTGGATGACCCTACGAATTCACCATGGTACACACTCAAATTAAATTCAAGATTAAATGTTTCTAATTATACCTTCATGAATTCAAAATATGTAAGCTTTAATTGATCGGTGTTTTACAGATAAATAGATTTAAAATATAAGTGATTATTGTATTTTTGTTTTATGAGTAAAGCACTATCACCACAAGAACTGCACAACTTAGCGATGAATCATGTTGGCAAGGATTTAGAAAAGCGAGGTTTTGAGTTTATAGCCATAAATAGTAAATTAAAAAAGCATCCGCAGTTTGTATGTATAGATGCTAATAAACAGTATTTTTTTGTCATTGTCAAGGCGGTTATGCTACCAGAAAATGCTAATAATTATGACGTAATTTGGATGGAGTCTTTTAAAGAACACGCTAGGACCAATAATGCTAAAGTACTATATGCTGGCGTTGGCTTAGGGAATCCAAACGGAGAATCTCTTCCTATCTATTTAGATGAAGCGTATTTAATCGAGTATAATGGCATCCAATTAATAGAAACTAACCTAAATTAAATGAAAAATATAGTTTTACTACTTACGCTTGTTATTGTTTTTAACTCTTGTAATACCTCACCTCAATTAGTCAAGGTCACTGGACCTGTTTTCGGTACCCGTTTTAATATACAATATTTTGATGTCAAAGGCGAAAACTATAAAATGCAATTTGATAGCCTGTTTAATGTTTTAAATCTATCGATGTCAAATTATCAAGACAATTCTGATATTTCTAGACTAAATAAAAATGAAGATGTTACCGTCGATCATCATTTTAAAACTGTTTTTACAGGAGCAAGAACTATATATAGAGAAACAGAGGGCGTTTTAGATCCCACCATAGGAAAACTGGTTAATGCTTGGGATTTTGGATCCGAAAAACAGAGTCAAGTCTTAGATCGTATCAAAATAGATAGCCTAATGCAATTCGTAGGATTTAATCGAGTTGGGTTGGTAGAGAATACCGTTAAAAAGGCCGATGGCATTTTTATAGATTTTAATGCAATTGCAAAAGGCTATGGGGTAGATGTTATTGCTTCATTTTTAGAATCTAAAGGCGTAGAAAACTACCTTGTAGAGGTTGGAGGAGAGCTACGAGCCAAAGGATATAATTTAAGCAAAGATAAAGGTTGGATTGTTGGAATTGAGAATCCTAATTTTGATGGATCACAAAGCTATTCGGAAACCATTACTTTAGATGATCAAGCTCTGGCAACTTCAGGAACGTATAGGAAATTTAAAGTGGACGAAAATGGGAATAAATATGCACATATTATAAATACAAAAACAGGATATCCTGCAAAAACTAATATTCTTGGAGTGTCAGTTTTAGCCAATAACTGTATGATGGCCGATGGTTATGCTACAGCTTTTCAGGCTATGGGAATACCAAAAGTAAAAACGTTTATGATAAAACACCCCGAATTAAAAGCCTATTTAATTTTTGAAAATGATAAAAAAGAATTAGAAACACTAGTTTTAAACGACTTTCCTTTGCAGTAATAAGCTATGGTGACTATTAATTTATAATAATCGGGAGCTTATAAAGATGCTTATGCAACAATTGAAACAGCTAAAACTTTTGAATCTACTCAAGATTGTAACATAGGAGAAGGAGGAACGATAGATCAACATTAATATATACACTAAAAAAATGAGTAAAAACCTAATTTACCTATTCACACTAATTACTTTCCTGCTTAATTGTTCAGTGAAAAAAGAAGCAATTCAAAAAAAGACTCAATTTAAAACAGCTATAATATCAGATTCGCTTTCAAATAATTGGTATAGTGTGGATAATACTAAGGATTCTATAGCAGGTGTAAGTTTAAAAAAAGTTTTTACTCATTTTAAAGAACCTAATATTTTAAAGCCTATAATAATTGCTGTTATCGATACAGAATTAGACATAAACCATACGTCTCTAGCAAACAATATATGGGTAAATAAACAAGAAATTCCCAATAATAATATTGATGACGATAATAATGGTTATATAGACGATATTAATGGCTGGAATTTTTTAGGAAATTCCAAAGGTGAAAATATAACAGAGGCTAATAAAGAATACGTTAGAATTTATAGACATTATATTAATAAAGATACAACTAAGTTAAATAGTAAAGAGGCCGTTGAATATCATGAAATTAAGAAAGAATATTTAGACACGAGAAAAAAATTAAAGGCAAATTTTAAGCGTGTTCACAAGTATTATGTGAAATATGTTGGTGCTAAAAAAGCTTTAAAAGAATATTTTCCGAATTATAACTACTCTTATGAGGTTTTAAATAAAATAGATACCGTTGGAAATGGCTTGAAAAAGCATGTCGATATGATAAGCTTATTGCTTAAATATAAAGATACAGATGAAAATTTCACTCGAAATTATAACAATAGAGTTGCTAAAATAGAAAAAAGAGGGAATGTAGATTTTAACGAGCGCGAGATCTTAGATGAAGATGAAAATGACATTACCGATATAGGTTATGGAAATGGAAATGTCTCTGGAAATTTAGATATTTATAAACATGCTACTGAAGTTGCAGGCGTAATAAAAGAAGATTTTATAAAGCTCATGCCTTTAGCAATTGCACCCTATGGCGATACGCATGATAAAGACATTGCATTAGCCATTCGTTATGCTGTAGACAATGGCGCAAAAATAATTAATATGAGTTTTGGTAAAGCGTATTCGTTACATCAAAAATGGGTTTCTAAAGCGATGCAATATGCAGAAGCACATAATGTATTAATTGTAAGTTCTGCAGGAAATGCTTCGTTAAATTTAGATAAAATAATGACCTACCCAAACGATTATGAAGAAGATTACAAGGAAGTTTTCGATAATTTTTTAATGATTGGAGGCTCTACTATGCATGCTAATGAAAACTTATATGACATATATTCTAATTACGGTAAACAAACGGTAGATATTTTTGCGCCTAGTGAAGAAATTTATACAACCTACCCTAATAATAAGTTTGGTTATGACAGTGGCACTTCTTTAGCAGCAGCATTAACCTCTAAGGTGGCCGCTCTAATATTTTCGCATTACCCTAATCTTACTGCAAGTGAGGTAAAACACATTATAATGGACAGTGGAGTAGAGTATAGCTTTCCTGTAAAAACGCCTACAAACGAAAATAAAGATAAAATGACACCGTTTAACGAGTTATCAAAATCAGGTAAAGTAGTAAATGCTTATAATGCCTTAATTATGGCAGCACGTATTCACAATACAAAAAAGAAATCCTAAATTGAAGCCGTATACTGTGTATTTTTAATTCGTTTATTTCTGGCAAACAGGAATAATTTCGCCTTTAGCCAAGCAATAGCGTTCTACCAGTTCTGCAGAGATATTGTTTGTATAATCTACAGCATCAACAGTAAAGCCTATACTTTTAAGTTTCTTAAAGTAATCGCGCCCATAAATGCGAACATGATCATATTGGCCAAAAATTTCAGCACGCTTTTTCTTATCCGTTATAGAATCATCTTCAAATGTTTCTTCTCGGTTTAGATCTTGAGGGATTTGAAAAATACCTATGCCGCCAACCTTTAATACACGATATAATTCGTGCATCGCTTTAGTATCGTTAGGAATATGTTCTAGAACATGATTGCATAGAATAAAATCAAAACTATTATCGGCGAAGGGTAAATCACAGATATCTGCTTTTACATCTGCTAGTGGCGATACTAAATCGGTTGTTGTATACTCTAAATGTTTTAAACCTTTAAATCTTTTAAAAAAAGCTTGCTCTGGCGCAAAATGCAACACTTTTTTCTTTGCCGAAAAAAAGTCAGTTTCATTTTTTAAATACAACCATAATAATCTGTGGCGTTCTAAAGACAAGGTTGATGGCGATAAAACATTATTGCGTTGATTGCCATAGCCATAGGGTAAAAAAGATTTGAAGCTTTTACCATCAATAGGATCTGTAAACCGATCCCCCTTTAAAGCGAAAGCTAAAATAGGACGTGCGATATAACTTAACCTTATTAATAGTGGCCTAGGTATGGTATTTAATATGAGTTTAAAAATTTTTTTCAAGGGGACTACCAATTTAAAAAAGCATTAAATTTATTTGAAGTAAGTAGCTTACATATTAAAATAACATTCGCGTATGGTCAATGTTGAATTTTAAATAAGACTCCAATACATGTGAAAATGAAACCAAGAATAATAAATACTAATAGGTGCTTTATTTTCATTATAGTACCAATGCCTTCTGCCTAAAGCTATTTTCTTCATCGCTTGTAATGCCTAAGGCATCATATATATAAGCAAAAGTCGACAGTAACTCTGGCTTACCATCTACTAAAGCAACATCATGTTCAAAATGCGCACTAGGTTTACCGTCTAAGGTAGTTATAGTCCAACCGTCTTTGTGTTGTTTTATGCGCTGTGTGCCCATATTTATCATAGGCTCTATCGCTACAACCATTCCTTCTATAAATTTTTTGCCACGCCCGCGTTTTCCATAATTCGGCATTTCAGGATCTTCATGCATAACACGGCCTAAACCATGACCTACCAATTCCCTAACCACACCATAACCATGATCTTCACAATATTTTTGTATGGCATAACCAACATCACCAACGCGATTCCCTTTTTTTAACTCTTTAATGCCTACATACAAGGATTCTTTTGTGACTTGTAGTAATTTTTGAGTTTCAGGATCGATCTCTCCAACAGGAAAGGTATAAGCGTGATCTCCATAAAACCCGTGTTTTATAGCGCCGCAATCTATGGAAATAATATCGCCTTCTTGTAATGGTTTATTATTAGGAATACCATGAACAATTTGAGAGTTAGGACTCATACATAAAGTATTTGGGAAATCGTAAAGGCCCAAAAAACCAGGCGTTGCTCCTTGATCACGAATACAATCTTCGGCGATTTTGTCTAACTCTAGAGTACTTACTCCTGGCTTAACAGCTTTAGCTACTTCCCCTAATGTTTTAGAAACTACCAATGCAGCTTCTCGCATTAACTCTATCTCTTCTCTTGTTTTTGCAATAATCATAAGTTCTGTTTAAAAACGGAAAAATCCTTTTTTCTTTTTTTCTTTTGCCATTGGTGGCGTTTGCTGTGTTAGCATTTGATAAATTTCACCCCAGCCTAAAACACCACCAATATTTCTATCGTCAATAAATAAATCGGCATGAATTTTACGACTGGCATTTTCTAGTGTTGTTTCTTCTGGGAAACTTCTATTTACAGCATAAAACTCTATACCATTGGTCTTACAAAAATGCACCGCTTCATCTAATTTACTACCGTGTCGGTATGTCCATAGTATTAAACGGTGTCCATCTGCTTGAAGTCTTTTTAAAGTTTCGAAAGCAAATAACCGAGGCGCTCCAATGGCAGGGTAACCATCTTCAACAATGGTACCATCAAAGTCTATTGCTATAATAAGGCCTTTAGAAATATTCATTTAAATGATAAATTGAATGCAAAAATACAATATTTATAGATATGTTATTTAGTAAGCTGCTCTGGTTTCTTTTAGAAACGCAATTATAAAATTTTAAATTAAACTAAAGCTGTTTGCGTCATTACTTTTGGTTTTTCAATACCCATTAGCTTTAGAATAGTAGGAGCTAAATCGCCTAGAATACCATCCTTAATCTCTTTCAAATCGGGGTCTATTAATATTAAAGGAACAGGATTTGTTGTGTGTGCGGTATGCGGTGAGCCATCTGGATTAATCATAGTTTCGCAATTACCATGATCTGCAATTAACAATGTTGTATAATTATTATCTAATGCTGTGGTTACCACTTTTTTTACACAGCGGTCTACTACCTCACAGGCTTTTATAGCTGCTTCCATGGAACCTGTATGTCCAACCATATCACCATTGGCAAAGTTTAAGCAAACAAAATCGGTTAAGCCTTTTTGTAATTCTGGAACGAGAGCTTCTGTAAGTTCAAACGCACTCATTTCAGGTTTAAGATCGTAAGTCGCTACTTTTGGAGAATTTTTTAAAATTCTAGACTCCCCAAAAAAAGCATCCTCTCTCCCCCCAGAAAAGAAAAAAGTAACATGAGGATACTTTTCTGTTTCCGCAATTCTAATCTGTGTTTTATTGTTTTTTTCTAGGACTTCTCCCAAAGTTTCAGTGATGTTATCTTTATTAAAAACAATATGAATGTTTTTAAAAGTATCATCATAATTTGTCATTGTAACATAATGTAGCTTTAACGGCTTCATGTCGTACTCAGGAAAATTATTCTGAGAAAGTACATTGGTTAACTCACGCCCACGGTCTGTTCTAAAATTGAAGAAAATAACAACATCATCATCTTTAAGGGTGGTCAAAGGACTGCCTTTTGAGTTCGTCTTTATAATTGGTTTAATAAATTCGTCAGTAATATTAGAATCGTAGTTTTGTTGTATGCTTTCTATAAGGTTTAAAGACGAAGTCCCTTTACCATAAACTAAGGCATCGTAAGCTAATTTTATACGCTCCCATCTATTATCGCGATCCATTGCATAATATCGGCCGGTAATGGAAGCAATTTCTGTGTTTTTGTTTCTAATATGATTTTCTAACGCTTCAATAAACGCTTTCCCAGATTTAGGAGATACATCACGGCCATCTGTAAAAGCATGAATGTACGCATTAGAAACACCCGAATCTTCGGCTGCATCAACTAAAGCTTTGAGATGATTAATATGAGAATGTACTCCTCCATCACTAACTAAACCTAAAAAATGAACTGATTTATCGTTTGTTTTGGCATAATTAAAAGCTTCAGCTAGCACCTGTGCATCTGCTAGCGTATTGTTTTTTACGGCAAGGTTAATTTTGGCCAAATCTTGGTATACAATACGGCCAGCACCTAAATTCATATGGCCAACTTCGCTATTACCCATTTGCCCTTCTGGTAAACCAACATGTTCACCATCTGTTCTTAATTGCGCATGCGGGTAATTTGAGTATAAACTATCAATATATGGCGTTTCTGCATTATCTATGGCAGATACTTTGGGATCTGGAGATTTTCCCCAACCATCCAGTATCATAAGAATAACTTTTTTATTCATTTTAAAATAATGTTTTTAAACATTCAAAGATAAAAGTTTATAACCCTTTTAGGATAATTATTTAACTTAAAAATAGAAGAAAAAACATTAGTCAAAAACTCTTTTTAAATTTCAATAGAATAAGTTCGAAGCACTTTAACGGTTTGTTTTATAGTGTTTTTTTGTTTCTTTTTGTTAAGGAAATGTTATTTTGAAGTATTCATGTAACAATAAATAAACGAAGGCGTCTTTATGGTATAATCAAAAAACAATCATAAATTAAAACACTTTCATCATGAAAAAAACAATCATCATTACCGTAATAGGCATAATCTTTTCTATGGCAAGTTTAAATGCAAGCCCCAAAGACGAAACTATTATGCTAAAGAATAATTATGAACTAAAGCCAACATACAATGTAAGTGCTTTTTGTGTGGCCGTAGTAAAAGGGGATTTAGCAACCGTTAAAAAGCTCATTGAATTAGGAGAAGACGTAAACAAAAAATCATTAGGAATGACGCCTGCTATGTATGCTGCAAAGTACAATAGAGTAGCGGTTTTAAAATTGTTAATAGATAAAGGGGCAAATTTAAAAACAAGGTCCAATAGTCGTAAAACAGCAATGCAATATGCAAAAGCTACAAATGCAAAAGACGCATATGCCCTTTTGGAAGCAACACTAAAAAAAGGAAAGTCATAGTCCTTTAACATTTTACTAAAAAAGGAGGTTTTGTAATTATTGTAAAACTTCCTTTTGTTCTTATAAAGCTTATAAAAATTAATTAGACGAGTATAATACGAACCTTAAAAACGATAAATAAGATTAGTTTTATAAAAGATCGGGGTTAATATCTAAAATGTTTTTAGAAATATAATCGTTTATAAATTCTTCAGAAAAAGAATGACTCCCGCCAATATTTTCTTTTTTAAGTAGCGCTCTTATATCCAGAGTCTTGTATTGTTTTAAAAAGGCTTGAGAAAGCGGTTTGTAACTATAATGCCAAGGTTCATATTTAAAACCTTGTCTATCTTTAAGGTCTGTATAAGCTAAATAAAATCCGTACTTAGCAGCATTATTTTCTAGCCATTCTTTTAGTTTACAAAACGGCCCATCATTATCGAAGTTATCGGTTTCTAAAAGACTTTTGGGTTGTTTTACATTGCGATCAATAATATCTATATCTGTGCCCCAATGGTGTCTAGAGGTGCCTGGAATAGTAGAATATTCAATAATTTTAGCAATGGCCTTTTTTTCAGAAAGCCCTTGGGCTCTATAACGTTTAAATTTACGTTCCCAAATACGTTTTTGATGATCGAAATTACGATAACTAGAAACCACAACGATATTAATACCTTCTTTTAAAGCTGCTGCTTTTAACTTTAAAAAAGCGAAATAAGCGTCTTGCCGTAACTTATAGCCATTACCATACAACTCAGGATTCCCTTTACCTATAAGCTCATTAATGGGGAGGTCGTTTTGAGAAAAGGCTAATTGTGGTGTTGCGCATAATAGCCATCCAAAAATAATTAAAAGACGCCAGAAAGTATATTGTTTCATTACAGTTAAATTTATATAGCTTTATGCATCACAAAATGTGTTCCAACGTTAGGAATCTCAAACGATTCGCCTATAACAATATAATTATTGCTTTTGTAAAACGGAACCGCTAATACTCTAGCATTAAACCAAATGTTCTGAACGCCTTTACTTTGTAAAATAGTCTCACCTTCTTTTAATAAGCGATCACCATAACCTTTGCCTTGCATGTTTTTTAAAATAGCCATACCTCTTAATTGGTATTGATTTTCAAAATTAAATAACAAATGTACTTGTTTTAAAAATGTAGCAACGCCTACTAGGTTGTTGTTTACATATAAACCTAAATGTATGGTAGTACTTAAATCGTCTCCTTTAAAAGCACAATCTGTAATAGGGCGCCCCTCACGTAAAACAGGGTGACGTACAGTGTAAGTTTCTTTAGCGGTTATTGGTTTAATTATAACTTGAGGAGATTCAATTTTGTATAGGTTTGAAGGCATTTCATCGTGATAATCTTGTTGAACAAAATGAAATCCACATTTTAAGAGAACTCTATGCGATGCTTTATTATTAATGTGTGCATGGGCAAATATAGTATCGAGTTTTAGGATTTTAAACCCATAGCGAATAGCGGCTTTTACGCTTTCTGTAGCATAACCATTGTTCCAAAACCTTTTGTAAAAACGATATCCTATTTCAACATAGGCGTCTTTCGTATTTTTTTTAGAATGGAATTTTAGGCCGCACCACCCTATAAAGGTATTGTCGTTTTTTAAACACACGGCCCAACGTCCCATATTATACAAATCATACTGATTGTAGTTTAAAAGAAATTCAAGAGCTTTTGATTCCGAGAGGAATGAAGTGTCTTTAGTATATTTTATAACAGCTTTATCTTGATTCATTTGATAGAAATGAATAGCATCTTCTGGGGAGAATTCCCTTAAATAGAGTCTTTGACTTTGTGTTATGATTTTCATATAAGGCAGATAATATACATCAAAATTAATTAAATTTACCGAAAAGAAATAAAGATGTCCTTTACATTTAAAATTATTGATAAATCTGAAATTAATTCAGTAATTCCACTGGTTCAAAAGCTAACCAATAACGCAAACTCTAATGAGGTATTGAAAGAGCGCTTTGCAGAAATGATAACACAAAACTATGAATGTGCTGGCATTTATGATGAAGATAAACTAATTGGAGTCTCGGGAATGTGGTTTCAAACGCGCCATTATTCAGGGAAGATGATGGAAGTAGATCATGTATATATCGAAGCAGAATATCAAGGCAAGGGCTTAGGAAAACAATTTTTTAAATGGTTATATGAATATGCTAAGGGTAAAGGATGTCATGTTTCCGAATTGAATACTTATGTGCAAAATTACCCTTCTCATAAGTTTTATTACAATGAAGGTTATGAAATTTATGGGTATCATTTTTATAAAACACTTTAAAGCTAAAATAATATAACGCTTTTTAATGTTGAAAATCAATGAGTTATTTTTGTTTACTAAAAAATGTTTAATTTTTATTCAAAAAATGTTTTGGTAATTGAGATTAATGCTTAAATTTGCAACCGGAAATGCGAGAGTAGCTCAGTTGGTAGAGCGTCAGCCTTCCAAGCTGAATGTCGCCGGTTCGAACCCGGTCTCTCGCTCAAAAAGCTTTATCTTTTTAGATGAAGCTTTTTTTTATGTCTTATTTTAAAAGTTATAAGAAATAGAAGTTTTAGAGATTAAAACCCAGCAATACCATTAGTCCTTAAAATATTGTTTCAATAAAAAAGAACATTAGGTCTTCTCAAAATGCTAAACAGGTATATTAAAACAGTAAACCAGCTACGAGATGTTGACTCAATAAAACAAATCGCAATAACAATAAAATAGTAACCATAGCATGAGCAGAGATTAAGCTCTGTAATAAGAGTTCGACTAGAATAAAGGGATTATTATACCTATAACCTATAGCAATTAAAATAATCTAAAATCTCTCAATAGCGTAATACTAAAAAAAAAGCGTATTAAAAT
The DNA here is from genome assembly GCF_057219185.1 of Lacinutrix sp. YIN62. Taxonomy (NCBI): domain Bacteria; kingdom Pseudomonadati; phylum Bacteroidota; class Flavobacteriia; order Flavobacteriales; family Flavobacteriaceae; genus Lacinutrix; species Lacinutrix sp. YIN62. The sequence goes on along the minus strand of NZ_JBXVVH010000020.1, from coordinate 301 downwards.
CTCATCACCCAAATTAATATAAAAAGAGAAAGGTCCTTCTATAAAATAAAGAGTAAAAGGTCTAAAACAAAGCCCTAAAAACACCAAAACATAACAAAAAGCCAATAAGATCAAAACCTTTATAAAAATAAAGCTCTGTAAACACTTTAAAACAAAGCAATTAAATAAAAAGCAAATAACTCCTAATAAAAAGAATAAAAAAAGCTTGCAGGAGCGCTAAGAGGATGTATATTTGCAGCCGCTTAGCACGTATGCCACAAGGCAAAAGAGTAAAAGCGACGTTCAGAAACAAGGCTAAAAA
>NZ_JBXVVH010000019.1:0-75553 GCF_057219185.1 Lacinutrix sp. YIN62 | reverse complement strand
ACACAGCCTGTTACTGTATTGTCTAATCTTACATAAATTGTTATAGGGGTTACAACTGTATTTGTATACAGTGGCCCTATAGGGTTTACTGGTACCTGTGCATCTGCTAGTGTAGCATAGTAAGACGCGACTACATTGGCTTGACCATTTATTGCGACTGCATCATTTGCAGTCAAATCGAATGTAGACAATCCATTGGTTGCATCACCATCATCATCATTATCACATACCGCATAATCTGCTAATACTGGAATTGTAGGCAGTGGATTCACTATTAAGTTAAACGTGGTATACCCATAACATATCGGGCTTGCGCTATCATCTACTCTAACATGAATCGTTTGTGGAGAACTTCCATTAGTATAAGCTGCTGGGTTTGCGATCGGGTTCGCAGGGGTCTCTGCATCTAGCTGACTTTCATAGTAGGTTACCGTAACATTTGCTGGATTTTGCGCCCCTAATATTGTTGTGGTCTGTGTTGTTAAATCAAAAACCTCAACACCATCATTCGATAAATCATCACATATCTCCATATCTAAAGGTTGTATCGCTATTGTTCTAGGATTCACTATTAAATTAAACACTGATGCTACCGAAGCAATATAACACCCTGAATCTACAGCACTCTCCACTCTAACATAAATAGGTTCTGGATTAGCCACGTTAGTATACGGGCTAACTAATGCTCCGACTCCACCGTCTGCATCTGCAAAACTCAAATGATAGGTCACAATGAAATCTGCTGCTGCCTGCGCTCCTAATATTGAAGCTGTTTGAGTTTCTAAGTCGAAAGCTTCAACTCCATCATTTGTAATGTCATCACAAACTTCCATATCGGCTGCTGGATTTAACACTACATCTAAGAAATTAAGAGTAAACATATCAACAGCGGGACACATTTGTGTCGCTGCGTTTTCAACTCTAATATAAATAACTTCCCCATCGGCACCTATATATGCTGCAGGGTTAGCAATAGGGTTGAATCCCCCTGTATCATCCCCTGTAGCATCAACCAATGAATTATGAAAAGAAACGCCATATATAGTTGAATCCTGAGTACCCAATGCAGGAACAGTATTTTCAGTCAAATCAAACATTATAGCTCCTGAGCCATCATTACACACTGTCAAATCATTCACTGTATCGACTATAGACCCCGGAATAAACTCTACATAAACCTGATCTGTAGAAACACAAGACGCTGCAAATATTATATCTACAGAATATGTTCCTGTCTCAGTAACATCAATACTTGGCCCTGTTTCTCCTACAATAACATTACCTTCATAATACCATGTGTGCACCACAGAAGCATCAATCCCTGTACTTAATGTTAAAGGAGAACCTTCACAAACAGCAGTTCCTGCTGTAATTGTAATATCATCCCCCAAGTCTCCTCCTAAATCAAAGCTACCTGCTTTTAAAAAGACAGCTGCATCATATTGAGTATCTTGATCGTCGGCAATTACGAGTTTAATTCTATAAGGGTTATTAGGTATTACATTAGAAAAAGCTGTCATAGGCACTGTTCTTCCTATAAAATTTGTAGGATTGGTTCCTGCTGGAAGCCCTCCATTCCCATAAAAGGTATCGAAAAACGTAGGATTAACCGATGCACAGCCACCATTAAACGCCATATCTCTTACATTAAGCACAGAAACTACGTCTGTTGTTCCAGGAACAATGGCTAAATTGGTTGTTATTCCCGTTGTTTGATCTGTTAAAAGAAAAGCAAAAGCATCGGTAAAAGAACATTGAAAATTGCCATACTCTTCAGAAGCAAAAATATAATCAAAACTAATCGTATTAGATGAAGGTACAAAATCAAACTCTATGTACGATGCATTATTTGAGTCTCCTGATGTTATTCCAATGGCATTTTCTAAATCAGCATCACCAATCCATGCTCCACTTCCGTTACTTTGTGTATTTGTCTCAGGCCCTTCAGCAGCGGTGGCTGCCCCTGTAGTTAATATAATTCCACTATTAAATGCAAAAGGACCTCCTGAAGTAAAATAGCCAATCCCATTTGTACTGCCATAATTAGTACCTGTACTAAATCCTATATTTGAAACCCCTGCACATTGACTATTTATAAGAACATCTGTTATAAGTTCAGAAACCGTATAAGTAGTTATATCTACATCTAAAAAAGGACTCAAAACGACAATTGTTATGGCTACAGATTCAGAACAACCTGTGGGATTAGCATCCATAGCTGTAAAAGTCGTTGTATAAGTTCCTGGGCTATTAAACGTGTGATTTACCATTTGTCCATTTGCATTTCCGCCATCACCAAAAACCCAATTATAAGTCGCCCCTGTAGGGTCATCTGAAAACACTGCACTCCCTTCGAAGACAACATTTGTTCCCAATGCAACTTCAATAACACCTGCACCGTTAGCAACTGGAGTGGTAGAGTCTATCGTTGGAGTTATAGTTTGACACGCTTGCATACAAGAAATATTTGCAGCCCAACCTATAGTCGGATTAGCAGCATCACTAACAAATTGAAGAGTTAAGCAACCCGTAGCACTTGTTGTAGAAGCAGAAACAGCACCTGGATTATTGGCAGCCCCGCCTCCTGAATAAGTTCCTAAAACTGGGGCTGTAATATCATCTCCATCATAAATCGTTAATACATCATTCCCTCCCTGCGTTCCAAAAGATGTAAAATTCAATGAAACAAATTGGTCTACTCCATCCGGACAAAGTGTTAAAACAAAGTTCTCACTATTCCCATAATTTGCAGTACCTCCTCCAGAATCATACAAGACACCCGTACATTGATTAAATGTTCCATTCTGCATCAAAAGATCTTGACCTTTTGCTATAAAAATGGAAAAAAATAAAATTGTAAATAATGTAAAGTTTCTCATCATAATTTAGGATTTATTTTTTTATAATCTATAATAGAAATGCAATTATACTAATAATTAGCCACTTTAAATAACATTATCAACACACTTACACCAAACAACATGATAATTATTTATTTTTTTAATAAAAAAATAAATTAATTGTTATAATTATAGAACAATCATAAATAACAATCTCCTACCTTTATCGTAATTTTTTAAATTTAAACACTACTAAAATTATTTAGACAGCATTATTTAATACGAAGCTTACTGGATAGTCATTTAAGTTTAACCCTGTTAATTTTTAAAACTAAAAATTAATTAACTTTGATTTATGAAACTCCTAAATTTCTTTTTTTATAGTCTTTGCTAGCTGCAAAAATCAAAATAAAACCCCTATGACACATTTATTCACCAATATAAATAAACCTTACTTATTACGACACCTCACACCCATGTAAACCACTATTTATTAACGCCCTACCTAAAAACCCTTAAATTTATATTTGCATAAATAATGCGTGTAAAATACCTGTTTAAGACATTAAAGAGACTAACCAATTATTAAACAATTAAAACAACTTGTAACCTTAATAACATTATTTAAACCCGAATATACTTATGAAACTAATAACAGATATACTAATAGTTTTTGTAGCTATTGAACACTTTTATTTTTTAATACTAGAAATGTTTTTATGGACTACACCTAAAGGCATTAAAACCTTTGGATTAAAAAATAAAACTTTTGCTGAAGAGACTAAAACACTAGCTGCAAACCAAGGTCTATATAACGGATTCTTAGCTGCTGGATTAGTATATTCTTTAATTACAAGCAATATTAATTTTTTGAGTTTCTTTTTAACTTGTATTATTATCGCAGGTATTTACGGAGCCTATTCTACGAAAAAAATCAGGCTATTTTATGTGCAGTCCATACCAGCTCTTTTAACTTTAGGTCTTATAATTAGTCAAATCTAAATTCATACCGCTTCTAAAACTAGCAATTTAACGATAATAATAACATTCAGGTTATCTTATAAAAACAATTAATTAATTTTGTCCTCTAAACAAAATACAGCATCAAATGGACGTACAAAAATGGATTGACAAAAGCATGGATATAGTATCGCAGTATGGCTTTAAAGTTATAGGCGCTATTGCCATATGGATTATTGGATCATGGGTCATTAAAAAATTAATGAAAGCCATTAATAAACTTATGTCTCTTAGGAGTTATGATGAGAGTCTTAAAAAATTCTTATTAAACTTAATGGATTGGGTTTTAAAAATATTATTAATATTATCTATTCTAGGTAATTTAGGAATAGAAACAACCTCTTTTGCCGCTGTTTTAGCAGCTGGAACTCTAGCTATTGGTATGGGCCTACAAGGTTCTTTATCCAATTTTGCTGGCGGAGTCCTTTTAATGATCTTTAAACCTATAAAAATTGGAGATTTAATAGAAGCCCAAGGAAAGCTTGGTGTTGTAAAACATATCGAAATATTTACTACAAAAATTTTGTCTCCTGAAAATAGAGAAATTATCATTCCTAATGGGACATTATCTAATGGTACGATTACTAACTATTCCTCAGAAGGGTATTTAAGAATAGATATAACTATTGGTGTTAGCTATGATTCTAACATTAAAGACACTAAAAAGGTCTTAATGAGTGTCTTAACAAATAACCCAAAGGTTTTAAAAGAACCAGCGCCTACGGTTAATGTTTCCGAATTGGCTGATAGCTCGGTTAATTTTTCAATAAGACCTTATGCTACAGTAGAAGATTACTGGGATGTACACTTTGGCACTCTAGAGCAATGTAAAGAGGCTTTAGATGCTGCCGGTATTGAAATCCCTTACCCACACTCTGTAGAAATTCACAAAAATGAATAATTAAGGTTTTTTCTTGGGCTTAAGTGCTACAAAATCTTTTAAATAATACGGTTCAAAATAAGCGACATCTTCGGTGTCGTTTTTTTTGAACTTTTTATAAGCTAACAAACTCATTTCATTAGCTGAAGGGAGCTTACCTTCAATAAAAACAGCATTTTCATGCTGTATTAGTGTTTTTGTTTTTTCAACACCATTACCAATAAAATGCACTTTTTGATTAATTAAGTATTCTGAAAAAGCATTTTCTTCCAATATTTGGGCTTGCGTTTCCCTTAACAAATTGTATGAATTAGAAAAAACTGCGGAATACACTTCCATACGCCTAGCGTCTAACATTGGTACTATAATTCCATTTTCAACCACAACTTGATTAGCCAAAGCTTCTAGTGTAGAAACAGAGATTAATGGTATCCCCAAAGCAAAACACAAGCCTTTTGCTGCAGAAACCCCTATTCGTAAACCAGTATAAGACCCAGGGCCTTTACTTACAGCAATAGCATCCAATTGAGATCGTTTAATAGTTGCTGCTTCTAAAACGTTTTCTATGAAAACGTGTAATTGTTCTGCGTGAGAATAATTCGTATTATAATCTTCTTTTAAAAGTAAAGTCTCTCCTTCTTTTGAAAGAGAGACTGAACAATTAGTCGTTGCGGTTTCTATGTTAAGTATTGTAGCCAAATTATTCTGTTATTGGTTTGCCAAGATAGAAATCTAATACTTTTGTTTTAAATACAAAATCATATTTTGCATTTATTAGAGACGATTCTGCATTTATTAAGCGGATTCTTGCTTGTTCCAAATCAAAAACACTCATCGCTCCAATATTGTAACGTTCTTTGGCATTTCCGAATGCCAACTCTTGAGACTCCAACGATTTTGTTGCCGCTTCGAATGTTTTAAGTGCTGCCTGTGCATCGGTAAAGGCGCGTTGTATATTAGACTCTAGTGTTAGTTTTGCCTGTTCCAAATCTAACTGAGAATTCTCTTCTGCTATTTTAGATTTGGCTACTGCAGTTTTATTAGAAAATCTAGAGAAAATAGGAATACTAGCATTTAAACTTAAATTATGTGCCTTGTTAGCATCTAACTCATCAAAGAATGGTTGCTTAATTGCATCTATATTAGATTCAGAATAAGATGATAAAAATCTATAACCAAGAGAAACCGTAGGGTAATATCCACTTTTAGATATCTCTGTATTTATCTTTGAATTCTCAACATTCTTTTCTGCGACCTTAATCTCTCCTCTATTGGCATAGGCATATTCTAAAATAGGCTTAATGTCATTATACATTAAAGCTACAGATGGATTCTCTACAGTTATAATATCTACATCAAATCCCTCATAAGGAACCTGCAATAGTTGTGAAAGAGACAACAATGCTAAATTATAATTATTCTCTGCAACTGTTACACTTTGAGAGTCATTACTAAGTGTTGCCTCCGAATCGTAAATATTAGCTCTTGGTTGTACTCCTGCCTCTACCAAATCGGATACTTGTTGGAGTTGTTTTTCGGAGAAGACATACTGAGCTTTTGCTGTTTCCAAACGTTCCTTATTAAATAGTACATTTAAATAGCCATTGACTACATTTAATGAGATATCATCCTTAATTCTATTTAACTCTAGTTCATTTGTTTCTAAATTTAATTGAGATTGTTTATATAAGTTTGTATTTCTATATCCATTAAAAATTGTCTGGTTTGCACTAAAACCATAATCAGTCGAATACCTTGTGTTATTATTAACTGTTAAACCTGTATTACTATCAACACCAAAACCAACGTTAACACCTTGTCCTAAATTCGCTGCTAAAGAAGGTAAGAATTGTCCTTTGGCTGCTTTTATATCTTGTTCATTTATTAACAATGTATTCTGAATTCTTTTTACAGAAATATTATGCTCTAAAGCATGATCTACACATTCACTTAATGTCCATTTTTTATCTTGTGAAAAAGCTGAAAATCCTACAAGAACGGTTAAGCCTAAACCTAATATTTTTTTACTCTTCATCTTCATCATTGTTATCTTTTGATGCTTTATTCCAAACTTTAATTTTATCCCCTTCTTTTATTCCATCTTCAAGAATTTCAACATTAATCCCATCTGAAAGCCCCAAAACTACATTTTTCTTTTCAAATTTACCTGCTTCTTTTTGAATTTCAATAAATGGTTTTTCAGTAATTCTATTAAATTGAAGCAATGCTTCTTTTATAACCAATACACTGTCCTTACTCGCCATCTCTATTTCTGCATTAGCACTATAGCCCGCTCTTATTTTAGTAGAAGGCTCTACGGTTACATCTGCTTTTATAGTAAATTGCACGGCACCATTCTCTTCTTTCCCTTTTGGCGCTACAAAAGTTAACTTTGCAGGAAAGTCTTTTTCATTTATTGCACCTAAAACCACCTTAATATCTTTTCCTTCTTCCAGTTTGCCAACTTCTGCTTCATCTACTTTTCCTTCAAAAATCATTTTGCTCATATCTGCAATAGTAGCGATAGTTGTTCCTGCATTAAAATTATTACTTTCAATAACTTGATCGCCTTCTCGCACAGGTATTTCTAATATGGTCCCAGGAATTAATGCTGTAATAATCGTGTTTGCCGAACCACCACCAGAAAGCGATCCACGTTTAATGATTTGATAATTGTCTTTTGCTTGATTTAATGATTCTAAAGCTTGGTTTAATGCTAATTCACTATTCTCGAAATCTTGCTTAGAGATAACACCTTTATCAAAAAGCGTTTTATTTCTATCGAATACTATTTTTGCATTATTATATGTGATTTTTGCTGAAGCGATCTGGCCATGAGCTCCAACCAAACTTTGTTCATTTGGCACCACTCTAATCTTAGCGATAACATCGCCTTTATTTACAATATCACCTTCTTCTACCGTAATTTCATCTATAATTCCTGAAATCTGTGGTTTTAATTCCACTTCTTCTTCAGGGTTTAATTTCCCTGTTGCCACAATTTTTGTTTTCATAGAAGTGTAAAAAGGTTCTGATACTTTAAAATCTTCAACAGATTTCTCATTAGAGTCTTTAAAATATTTTAATACGACTACTAAGGCAATTAGAAACCCAAGTCCTAAAATGATTTTTAATGCTTTTTTCATTTTTATTTAATTTGCTTTATTGATTGAAAGGTCCTTAATTCGTTTACTTTCGCTTATTTTTTTGATTGATTTAAATTATTCTTCTCGCAATGCTTCTATAGGTTTTATGCTTGTTGCTTTAAATGCTGGAATTAACCCTATTAGGGTGCCTAAAACCACCAATGTTGTTAAAGCTATAAAAACAACCGCTATGGAAACGGAGGCGTTTACTAATATTGCATCGTCACCTTGTCCCCATAATGTATCTATTAAAATTAAAAGTCCGCCGCCAAATACGATCCCTATTAGCCCTGCTACAAATGTTAAAAATACGGCTTCTATAATAATCTGAGATTTAATTTCTAGTGGTGTAGCACCAAGTGCTCTTCGCACTCCTATCTCCTTAGTACGTTCCTTAATAGTTATGAGTAAAATGTTTCCTATAGAAAAAACGCCTGCTATAAGTGTTGCTATACCTACAAACCAAGTTAAAAACTGCATCCCCGTTAAAAACCCAGTCATTTTAGCAAATTCTTTCCCTAGGTTGAAGCTTCCAAAAGCGCGTTTGTCTTCTGGATGAATTTTATTTAAGTTTTTAAGTAATAACTTGGCATCCAATTCTATTTGTTTAATATCGTATTCTGGTTTACCAGTAATCATCATCCATCCAATCTCGTTTCCTTGATTGTAAATTTGTTGAAATGTAGTAAATGGAATATGCATATCACTTGTTGGTCCCATATTAACGTTTCCATTTTCAAACATACCAATGACCTTAAAATTCATACTATTAATTTGGATATATTCTCCAATCATTTCTGAATCTTTCTCAAAGAGTTGCTTATAAATTTCTTCAGAAATTACAACAACTTTCTTATGTTCGTCAATATCGCTTTGGTTAAGAAAGCGCCCGCGAACAAGTTTCTTTTTCTGCACTTTATCTAATAATGGATAATCTCCATTTATGCTAAAGGTTCCAGACAAAAAGTTTCTAACAACTAATGCTTGGTTTTGATTTCTTGGTACAACAAACTCAACACCTTCTATATTTTCAGCTACTTTTTTTGCATCATCTAAAGATAAACGCACACGCTTTCCTTCTTGAAACCCTTTAAACGGTTTACTTGTATTTTGTCCCCAAACAAATACACTATTTGTGGCAAAACTCCCAAATAAGCGATTAAAAGAGTTCTCCATTCCTTTTGCACTACCTAATAAAACGACTAATAAGAAAATTCCAAAGCCAACTCCAAAAGTAGTCACAAGTGTACGTAGCTTATTTTTTCTAATACTATCGTATAGCTCTTGCCATGTATCTCTATCAAATAAAAACTTTATCATAATTAATCGTCTCTAAGTGCTATTATCGGTTTAATTCTTGAGGCTCTTCTTGCAGGTAAATACCCCGCTAAGGCTCCTGCTAAAATTAATGTAATTGTTGCTCCTATAACCAGGTTGATACTGACACTTGGGTTAGTAATAAAATAGTCTTTAAGCGATGGTCCTATTAGTTTTAATACCCCTACACCTATTAAAAGACCAACATAACCCGCCAATGTAGTAATTAGTATAGATTCTAATAAAATGATAGATACAATAGACTTTGGAGAGGCCCCTAAGGCTTTACGTATCCCGATCTCTTTAGTACGTTCTTTAACAATAAACACCATAATATTACTTATTCCTGTAATACCTGCTATTAGTGTTCCAAAACCAATAAATAGTACTATAAAGCTAAGAACCGTTGTCATTTGATTTATACCTTTAGATTGCTCCGCCATATTAAATATTCGTATTGCTCTCTGATCATTCGAAGCTACTGAAAAACGATCCTTTAGCTTTTTTGTCAAGTCATTACTAAATGAAATCGCTTGATCAAAATTCATCTTTGGGTTATACGTTAAGTTTATCTGATCTACATATTCTGTATTTCCATAAATTTGTTGAGCAGTACTTATTGGCATATAAATCATCCGCTCTTCATTGTCTCCTCCCTTATCTTCAAATACACCAATAACTTTATATTGTATGCCACTTAAATTAATATACTTACCAATGGCTGTTGTTTTTAAAAACAAATCTTCTTCAACTAAACGGCCTATAACAACTACTTTTGTTTTATTATCTACGTCGGATTGGTTTATAAAGCGTCCATGTGTTACAAGTGTATTCTCTAAATATTGATGATCTGGATGGCATGCTCTTACATTGTAGTTGCTTTTTTCATTCCTAAAAGAAGCAATAACATTTTTATATACTCTTGAAGTAATATACTGTACATTGTCTCCAAAATCGTCTTTCAAATAATCGTAATCTTTATTTTCAAACTGAATTCGTCTTCCCGCTTGCAAGCCTTTATGTGCTTTGGTAGTTCTGCCTGAACGGATAAATATGGCGTTATTAGCATCATCAACAAAGGCTTCATCAAAAGTATTATTCAAACCATTGGCCATCCCAAATAAAATAGCAAACAATAATATCGCAAATGCCACTGTAAAACCAGATAATAAGCTTCTGGTCCTGTTCATATTTATACTTTGAAATATTTCTCTCCAAAGATCTCTATCAAACATATTGCTCGGCTCTTACTTGGTTTACAAAAGCATCTTCCATAATCACCCCATCTTTTAAACGCACTATACGCTTACACATATTGGCTATATCTTCTTCATGGGTTACCATTAGTATTGTTTTACCCTCATCATTTAACGATTGGATAAATGCCATAATCTCATGTGATGTTTTGGTATCTAATGCGCCTGTAGGTTCATCGGCTAATAATAATTTAGGATTTGCGGCTAAAGCTCTAGCTATGGCTACACGCTGTTTTTGCCCTCCAGACAATTCATTAGGCAAATGATGAGCCCACTCTTTTAAGCCTACTTTCTCTAAATGAAAAAGTCCTTTTTCAAGACGTTCTTTGCGCTTTAATCCTTGATAATATAACGGTAATGCTACATTCTCAATCGCATTCTTATAATTAATAAGATTAAACGATTGAAATATAAAGCCCAAAAATTTGTTCCTATATATCGCTGCTTTTTTTTCTGTAAGATTTTTAATGGGTACATTATCTAAAATGTAATCGCCTTCATCTGCTTCATCCAACATCCCAATAATATTAAGCAATGTTGATTTTCCAGATCCTGAAGACCCCATAATAGCAACCATTTCTCCACTTTCGACTGAAAGGTCTATTCCTTTTAACACATGCAGACTTGAGTCTCCTATTGGATAGGACTTATGAAGCTTCTTGATTTTTAGCATAATTGACTGTTTTTGATTGATTATGACTTAACACAATATCAATTAGACTACAAAGAATAGAAATTGTTACAGTAATTATTTAAATAAAACGTTAAAATAGTTAAGAAACTTATTTAACAAGACAAAAAAAGCAATTTAAAGCTTATTTTTCACTTTAAAATACTTTCTATATATAAAATATCCTAACCCAAAAACCAAGATATAAGGTATCGCCATTAAATAAACTATCCCATTATTTATACCTTTTGCCGCCCCCTGACCATCTTCATTTTCTAATACAGCACGACACATTGCGCATTGTGCATCTACAGGAATTACTGTTAAAAAAAGGAACACTAATAATACGATTGTTTTTTTCATAAACTAGTTTTATAGAACATGCTTTTAAATAAAAAAGTCCTTTTGCTATTAAATATAATATGGAGAGATCATTAAATACACTACAACTCCTGTAATAGCTACATATAACCAAATAGGGAATGTTATTCTTGCAATTTTTTTATGTCTTTCAAAGTTATTCGTGATCGCCCTTACATAGGTTATTAAAACAAAAGGAATGACTGCAATAGATAATACAATATGGGTTATTAATATAAAATAGTACACATAACTTATAAGGCCCTCACCTCCATATTTTGTAGAATCGCTAGTCATATGGTAGGCGATATACATTAGCAAGAAACTCACAGATAATGCAATTGCGAGCTTCATTAAACGCTCATGCAGTCTTATTTTTTTCTTACTTATAGCCCAAAAAGCAATTATTAACACAACTGCTGTAATTCCGTTTACTGTAGCATAAATAGGTGGCAGGAATGACAATGGTTCGACATTGAACCCTAATTTCCTAAGATTCACTCCAAATAAAACAGCTACAGCTAAAGGGATTATTACAGATAATGCGACTATCCATTTATTATATTTCTTCTCGTTTTGTATATTCTCTAAATGATCCATTGTAACTGTTACTTGCCTAGATTTTTTTATACTCTATCTGCTGTTAAGAAACGAATAACTATTCGTTCAATAATTTTTTTATATCTTCTTTTAGCATTGAAATTTCTTCAGCATTTCCATCTTCATCCATCTTCTCTTCTTCACTAATAACACCTTTATAAAATATCTTTGGATTACCAAAAGCATCTAATCTAGAACGGATAAACCCTTGTTTATCTATTAATGCAAAATCTCCTGAATGTTCAAAACCTGCTTCAACTTCTTCATTGCGTCCAACAAAAATATTGAATCCAATATTAGCTAAATCGTATATTTTTTCTTCAGCGCCTGTCATTAAATTCCAATTAGGATTGGTTACACCATAACGCTCGGCATAAGCCTTTAAAACTTCTGGCGTATCGAGCTCTGGTGTAATACTAAATGAAGCGACTCCAAAGGCATCGCTCCCTTTAAATACATTTTGAATCTCAATTAAATTCTTATTCATTCTTGGGCATATCGTTGGACAAGTAGTAAAGAAAAATTCAACAACATAAACTTTCCCTTTATAGTCTTCCTGAGATACTATTTTACCATCTTGATTGGTAAAACTAAAGTCTGGCACTCGTTTTCGATTGCCTTCTATTTCGATATAAGACAATGCTTCATTGTTGGAAAAGTTATTATCCTGTCCAGCACTCATCCGTTCATTTCTCGTAATATCGTTATTCTGTATCCTATTTATTATTTTAGGAATAAATAAAATTCCAAATAATAGGATAATAAATGCGATCCCTATATATGAATAATTATTTTTTTTCATCTGATTCGTTTTTAGGTTTTATATCATCAGCTCTCCTACTAGTGGAGTTAAAGTCCCCTTTACGTTTTTCTCTATACTCTGTAAACAAGACACGCATATCATCTGCTCCCATCTTATTTTTTAATATTGCTACTTCTGAGCAATTATAAGCTGTTAAAGGATATATTGCTGCGCTATTTTCTATTTCTTTTTTTGTTCTATCATCTAAACGCCCGCGTTGATTTAAGTCCTTATCTATAATAAAAACACTATCAGTTCCATAATTTTCATCTAAAATTAAACTCGTTCTTAAACTATTAAATAGACGAGTTATGTCGTTTTCATTAGCATATATAAAATGTAAAAACTCTAAGGGCTTGTATTTTGTTAATTCAAGTTTTAAACGCTCTGCTTGCGTTCTTGCCTTTTCAGGCACAAGTAATACCACTTGAAATTTTTTAAATCCCTTAAACTTATCATAAATAAGTTCTTTTAGATTAGAAGTTTCTGTGATTTTGGATTCTGGATTTTCACCTAAAAAACCTAAAACAGTTATATGGTTTTTTAAAACTATAGCCTTATTCGCATTAGACGGCAAATTGGCAATATCTAGAACATTATGCTTTACAACCTCTAAAGGTTTATAATTATTTTCTGAAGGCAATAGCATTAATAAAAAAGCAACAGGGAGAAAGAATAATATTCCCAATACAATGTTTTTTTTTGCTGACTTTTTATTCATTGAATTCTATTCTTTTTTTAACATTACAAAAATAAAAAAGGTGGTTTAAATAAACCACCTTTTCTTTATGTTTAACACCTTATCATGTGTGTTAGAAGTCTGTTTTTATAAAACCATTACTATATACATTCTCTATGTAACTCCCTTCTTTTAATAAAATAAAAACAAGGTAACAGATTAAGAATACAGCAACCCATACCACCATACGTCTTAAACTTTTAGTTTCATCGCGCATGTGCATAAAATCCCAAGTAATATAATATGCTTTTACAATGGTTAGTATAATGAATATCCAATTTAGTATTTTCATCCCTAAAACCTTCGCCATCAAACTTTCTGGCTTATATATCCCTAAAGCAACTTCTATTATTGTTATAAAAGTTAAGAAGATTAAAACTCCCCAAATTTTTTGAACATTGGATTTAAACTTAACTGAACCTCGAAATATTGCTAATTTATGCTCGTGTGCCATTTTTTTAATATTCTATTTTTACGCCCCTTATAAGGGCTGTTTTGTTATCAATCGAAAAATTATACCAAGTAGAAAAAGGTAAATACAAATACCCATACTAGATCGACAAAGTGCCAGTATAAACCAACCTTTTCAACCATTTCGTAATTCTTACGTTTCTCATACGTTCCTAATATCACATTAAAGAAAATAATGATATTAATAACGACTCCTGAAAATACGTGAAAACCATGAAAACCTGTTATAAAAAAGAAAAAGTCTGCAAATAGTGGCGATCCATACTCATTAACTTGAAGATTAGCCCCATGCACTACTAACTTTCCATTTTCATCTATTAATTTTAAACCTTCTGCTCTAGACAAGACTGTTTTCTCTCCCTCTTCATTTAGAATTTGAGTTCTAACTAAAACCTCTGTTTGAGCTTGTAAACCAGCATAGACTTCTGCGATAGTAAACTCAGGCAATGCCGGTTCAGACACATACCATAAACCACTTTTTCTTTCATGCAAAACCCTTTCAGAATGTGTATCTTTAATTGCGAAATCACTAACAGCTACACGTTGAAATTTTTGAGTTCCATGATCATCTACATATTTACCAAACTGTAATATATTTCCACCTTTAGTTTGCACAGCACCATATTCCCCTTTTATGAATGTTCCCCATTCCCAAGCTTGAGAGCCAACAAATATCAAACCACCTAATACTGTTAAAAACATATACCAAGTCACTGCTTTTTTCTTCATATGATGTCCAGCATCAACGGCTAACACCATTGTTACAGACGACATAATCAATACAAATGTCATAAAAGCAACATAATACATTGGATAGTTCCCGTGGAAAAATGGAACGTGTGTAAACACCTCATCGGCTATAGGCCAAGAATCAATAAATTTAAATCTAGAAAAGCCGTAAGCAGCTAAGAAACCTGAGAATGTTAAAGCATCTGACACGATAAAAAACCACATCATCATTTTACCATAACTTGCTTTTAAAGGTTCATTTCCTCCTCCCCAAGTTTTACCTTCTGTTCCAGTATTTTCAACTGTAGTATTCATATAGTTTAATTAGTTATTAAAATGTGGCACAAAAATAATCATTTTATTTATCTAAAGAAACATCGGTTGACTAAATTTTAAATAGTCGATAAAATGTTTCCAACAATACGGTTTTAGTCAATGAAAAAAGAGACGGAACCTACATAAAAAAATATAAAAACAAAAACAGATAGATCCAAAGTATATCTATAAAGTGCCAAAAGGTCCCTGCTAATTCGAAACCTAACATATGACTTGCAGTATACTTTTGTTTAAAATGATTATAAATTACAACTAAGAGACAGATTAACCCAGCAACGACGTGCAATATATGCACAAAAGCTATTAAAAAAATAAATGAAGCCTTAGGATCACTTGTTGGTCCTGTTACATAATACCCTAAATTTATTAGCTCACCAAAACCTATAAACTGAATATAGATAAACGCAATGCCTAGTGCTAATGTTACCAGCAGAAAAACACTCGTCATTTCTCTATTCCCTTTTTTAAGGGCTTGCTTGGCTAGAATAAAAGTGATACTACTTAAAAAAATAACCGCAACACTTACAATAAAGATACTAGGTAAAATTAAATCTTCTGACCAATCTGGTCGTGAACTACTAACTATTACAGCACTTGTTAATCCTGCAAAAGACATAATAAGTGATATAATTCCAAACCAAAGCATCATTTTTTTAGCTCTGTTGTTTTTTTCCTCTAAAGTCCCTTGTGTTAAGTCCATAATTATCTAATAAATTTATCTATAACGTACACAATTTGAATTAATGTAATGTACGAAACGCTTGCCAGCATTAATTGTTTTGCTGCTTTTTCTGTCATTTTTTTAAACAATTGAATCGCATAATATAACATAAACAGTCCCAATAAGAATACTATTATGGTTGCAACTATAGACAGCTTAAGTTCTCCTGTAATTCCTAATACAGGGACAACAGAAACTAAGATAGTCCATACTGTATACATAATAGTTTGTACCGCCGTTCCTCTATCCTGCTTACCTGTTGGCAACATAAAAAAGCCACCCTTTTTATAATCTTCAAACAAAAACCATCCTATTGCCCAAAAGTGAGGAAACTGCCAAAAAAACTGTAAAGCGAATAAGGTACCTGGTTCAATACCAAAATGATTTGTAGCTGCAACCCAGCCTAACATAAATGGAATAGCTCCAGGAATGGCCCCTACAAATACAGCCAAAGGCGTTTTGGTTTTTAATGGAGTGTAAACGCAAGTATAGAGGAAAATTGAGATTGCTCCAAACATTGCCGTTTGTGGATTTATGACGTAAAGAATTGCAATACCTAAAACCGTAAAAACACTAGCTATTATAAAAGCTGTACTAACAGTCATTCTTCCTGCAGGAATAGGCCTATTCTTGGTGCGTTCCATCAAAACATCCAAGTCTTTTTCTATAATTTGATTAAAAGCATTTGAAGCACCTACCATAAAATATCCTCCAAACGCTAATAATATCAACACCTTATAGTCTACGATATCGACTCCTAATAAATAACCTGCTATTGAAGAAAAGACCACGCTTAATGCTAATCGCATTTTAGTGATTTCTTTAAAATCTGAAACTAAAGAATGTTTTACTGTTGTTGTAGTACTCAAAGTATTTTGCTTTATCACTTCATTAAAAGTGCTTTATTGCGTGTGCAAAGATACTTTATAAAACTATATTGACCAATGCTAAATAAAAGTAAATTATAATTCTAACTATAAATCAAAATACCAATTAAACAAATCGGTTCTAAGTCCTAAATTAAACCACACAGTACTATTATCTACAAGTAAACCTGAGTTTGTTTCTGGGTTAAAATTCCTATAACTAACATTAGCAAACACTTTTAAATTAGATGCTGGGTTTACCAAATAACCGCCTTGAATACTAGCATTTATGGTTTTTGTTTTAACACCTTGTCCTATCTCTACTCCTGTATCAAAAGGCCTATTATCATAATCGGCATACACATTACCTCCGTAACTAAAATCATCGACACCATCATTAACATCTAAACCCCTCAACCCCGCTATCAATTTTGCTTCACCATACCAACGCTTATAACGATAGCGTCCAATTACAATTAGTTCTTTAAAATTAGCTCCCCAAAGATGCGCAAAAGACTGATTATTATGGCCGTAATTAAGCACAACCGTATTATGAGAATACGTATAAGGGCGCACTTGATTATACTCTATCTGAAACATTAAATTTTCAATTTTAAACGCATTATAGTATTTAAGACCTAATTGATAACCATATTTATTTTTCCAACTCTTTTCACCTCCCTTTATATCATTTAATGAAAATTCATCTAAAACAAATTGTCCATATAAATTAACTTTATCACTCCATTTATATTTAATAGATGCTCCCAAGACTGCATTTCCTGCGTCTTGACCTGTCTCAAACTCTATTGCTCTGTAAAAGATGATTGGATTTAAATAATTAACATCAAACCCACGATCGTTTGAATTGGTCCAAATCACGGATTCAAAAAAACCAAGATTTAACCTCTTACTTACATTCCAACTTAAATAATGATTAGCAATATATTTTGTTGCAAATGCGCCATCTACTGTTACTTCGGGTCTTACATCTCGTAACCAAGACCAGGTATTCGTATATTTTATTTTCCAAAATTTAGTATTCAGTTTTAAAAATGGATATGGACTAGACACATCACTTTGCAACAAGGAACGATAACCATCACCTATAAAGTTCTTCCCGTGTCCAAACTGAATATTAATAAATTTAACTGGCGAGTAAGACAAATAAGCCTCTGCTACTGGGTAATCGTAAGCATCTTCTTTAAACCGCTTAGCAATTCCTCGGCCTGGAATTATTGCTGGATCTGGACCAAAAGCTTTTAAGCTTTCGGCATATTCGTTATAATATTGAGGAAATCGTCCCTGACTTTCAAAAACAGAAGCCGAAAAATTAAATTTATCTCCAAGACCACCTTGCACATACACCCCTCTAGTATTATTATACGTATAATTAAAATCTGCATCAGTATCTTTCCCTAACTCTAAATCAAAAACAGGATCCATAGTAAACCAGTAATCCTTACCTTGAAGCTGTACTAAATGTGCATTCCATAATTTTCTCCCCATCCAAGAGCTCACTGTTTTCTTCAACTCTTCTTGTGCCGCTTCCAAGTCATAATACCTAGAAACATCATCATAAAGCAAAGGCTTTGCAGCAGTATGACTGTTAGTGCCTATTAGATTAATTGCGCGATCAAACTTAGCGTAATCGCTATGAGTAAATGGTATGTTCAATTGACTTTTATACGCCTTATTAGTATAAGGGACTACTGAATCATTAATCTTATCAAACTCAGATTTAGCACGCTTTTCAAGCAGAGTTAGCTCGCCTTCTATTGTTTTCGAATCAGACAAATCTTGAGTTAAAACTGTTTGCGCTTCTAATGGTATTTTTAGAACTATAGAATACTGTTTAAAAACAGGACTCCCATTATAAGTTCCGGGCTCTATTTTTGGAAATGTTTTAACGACACGGATTGCTTCTGTTTTTAACTCATTATATATAGCATCTACATACATCACCCTAAATTGACCTGATGCATTGACTTCAAAAAGAATAACAACATCACCTTTATAACCTTCACTTAAAACAATCTCTGGAATTTTAAAGTTTTTATATAACAAATCGAACACCTGGCTATCAAAACATTTCTGAAGATCACTTATAGTTTCTGTTTTACAGCTATCAAAAACAGGAGGCTTATTATAAGAAGCGCTCTCTTGTGAAAAAACGAACGACTGAACACATAGTAATGCAACTAAGATACAATACTTCATAATGGCAAAATGGGGTTTATTTGAAGGCGGAAAGATACTCTTTTTTTAACAACGAGAAAACCCAAAAAAACCCTTATCTTTACTATAGGATAAGGGTTTAAACGATACAATATAAGGCAACTTATTTAATTATTAACATAAAGCGTTATAGGAAGACTATACATTACTTCTACAGACTTACCATTATTTTTTCCTGGTGTCATTTTCGGTATTTTTGCCACAACTCTATTCGCTTCTTTTTCTAACTTATGGTGCGGCCCTTGTGTTTTAAGAATCTCAACATTGCCTTCTTTATTGATTTTAAACGAAACATATACTTTTTGTTTCCCTGTAAGTCCTAATTCACCTCCCAAATCCGTATCAAACCGCTTTCTTATCAACTTGCTCAATTTATCAGACATGCATTTTCTACGCGCATCATTATCCTTAGATTTCTCACAACCAGGGTAGATTGGCACCTTTTGAACCGACATAATATTTACCAGCTCTTCTGGTTTTTCAATATCAAGACTCTTATCATCATCAGCGAGTACTGCTTTTTTTTCAACAGGTTTTTCTTCAGAAGCTAGACCAAAAACCTTCTTAACTACAACATCATCTTTAATAACCTCAACGGCATCATTTATAACCTTTGATTCCACTTTCTCAACTTTTGGCTCTACTTTTTCAGGCTCTGGCGCTTTATAGATTTCATAATTATTCATCACATACACAACATCTTCTTCAACAACATCTGATACTTGATCATATTCATTTTCCGCATAGGAAAAGGTCATTTCTAAAGCCGTGTAGCTTGCCAGCAAGCATATAATTAACCCAATCTGAAAATATAACGTTGAGTTTTTTTGTAAATTTGCACTATGCTTTTGTGATTTTGCTGCAGTTTTGTCGTTTTGGCGAACGACACTGTAGTTTTCATTAAATTGTTTCATAATAATTAAAGTTTATATGTTAATATTATGATAAAATAACAATAAGCATACCAAAACAAGAAATCCCGTTACAAAATTTGTAACGGGATTTTAAACGACCTTTATAAAGGCTATATATTAGTTTTGTATTTGAAACTTTATTGGCAAATGATAAGGTACTGTTACAGATTTCCCTCTTTGTTTCCCAGGTTTCATTTTAGGAAGTAAACTTACTATACGCTTAGCTTCTTTTTCTAATTTTGGGTGTGGAGCTCTCGCTTTTACATCAACGATGTTTCCATCTTTATTAATTTTAAAGAATACACTTATCCTTTTATTTCCTGGTGATAAACCTAGATCCTGAGCTAAATCAACGTTAAATTTCTTTGAAACGAATTTTCGTATCTTTTCATTCATACATTTTTTCTTAGCTTCATTATTTCCTTTTTCACATCCTGGGAACACAGGTACATTTTCAATTACAGCAAAAGCAACTTCAATATCTTCTTCTACTTCCTCTACTTCTACCTCTTCTACCTCTACAATTTCTTCTTCTTGAGATGTCTCTGTAGATTCCAATACTGTTTCTACCACTTCCTCTTCATCTTCGACAACCTCAATTACTTCTGGTGCTGGTGGTGGCGGCGGTGGTGGCGGTGGCGGTGGCGGTGGTGTAACATTTGTAATTGGTATTTCTTCGTCCAATTCATCCTCACCGGAAGAATAGGCATACTCGTCTTTTATATTTTCGTAAGTTTTGAAATTGATGGCGTAATTTGTAAAAAACAACATCAATGCCAAACCTACAGCAAAATACAACGCACTGTTACGACCGACGTTTGCTTTTGGATTTTTCTTAAGTTCCATAAATTAAAATTTGTTTAAACTCTGCCCGCTAAAATAACTATTAATTTGTTAAATAAACAAGCTATTATTCTTTTTTAACACCTATTTTCACAGTCTCTATTATTAATACAGCAAAAACTGTGCCTATTGTATTGGCTATAACATCGTTAAAGTCTGCCTCTCTATTTCTAGTTAATAGTCCTTGTAAAATTTCTATAAGTATACCATAGCTTAAAGACAATAGAACAGCATTTTGTATTGCTTTCTTTTTTTTAAGTTTTCTTTTATGATAAAACATAAAAAACCATAACAATGTAAAAAGCGTATATGCTATACCATGAAAAAGTTTATCGCTATTACTAGGTAAATCTTGTGTTACAGTATTTACATTAAAAAGGCTTAATAGTGCAAGAAACACACTATATAGTATACTTAATGATAATACATGCTTTTTAAGCACTTATGAGCGCTTTGTAATCCTCGGCAGATAATAAATTATCTAATTGAGAAACGTCTGAGAATTTAATTTTCACCATCCATCCGTCTCCATAAGGATCGGTATTCACCTTTTCTGGTTCATCTTCTAAAACGGCATTAAACTCAATAATTTCACCTGAAACGGGAATAAACAAGTCTGAAACAGTTTTTACAGCTTCTACTGTGCCAAAAACGTCTTCTATCTCTAGAGTTTCATCGACTGTTTCTACTTCTACATAAACGATATCACCTAATTCGCTTTGTGCAAAATCTGTAATACCTACAGTTATTGTATCGCCTTCTATGCTAATCCACTCGTGGTCTTTTGTGTATTTTAATTCTGCTGGAATATTCATTATTCTTTTTTATATAATTTTTTACAAATATATCTAATCAAACTGTCATTTCAAATTAGTACACTATAATAGTTTAATTACCAAAATTATATCTTAAAGTTATCCCTGAACGTATTGTTGTTTGAGGGAATGCTGTTGATATAGCATACTCTGAAAAAGTATAATCGAAGTAAAAAATTCCTGTTAAATTTTTACTAAAAGCATAATCTGCTTTGTATTTTAAAGTCCAAATAGTTTGCCCATTAGTAACTTGATTGTTTTCTATATCTAAATATCTAACTATTGTTTTGTTATCTCTTACAGAGATGTCTGCTTCCATATTTAGGTCACTAACAATTCTTTGCCTTGGTCCTGCTAAATTAGATTTTATTCTGACGTCTTTAAATTTATAACCCAAACCAAGAATATACTCTTTACCTTGCACCTCAGTCATTAAATTATTATCAAAACTTAAGGACAAGAATCTGTCTTTTCTAACTTCTGTTAGAATTTTCACTGAATTTTTCATTTCAAAATCGACTTTTATCAATGGACTAAACGTTTCTGTTAAATTAACATTACTGTATAGTGTTTCACTTTTAAAGTCTCCTGCCTGATCTAAATCTTCAAGTGGTTGTGAATCGTAATCCAAAGTATAGTCGATACCATTATAATCTAAATTTGTTCTAAATTGATTGATAGTATAATTAGAACGGTAACCGTGTGTGATTGAAAAACGCTTAAAACGTTTTTTAAACCATTTTAGTTTCATTAAACCTGTATACTTTAAATCCCAGTTTGGAATGGGGATATCTCGCAAAGCCTCTAATGTTGTTTTATTTGCTTTTTGTCCTGTATACGCACTTAAAAACGATGGTAATAAAACGGCCTGACTTGTTTTACCAAATCCTAAGGGATACCCTTCTTCGTCTAAGTTTGCTGGATTATTAACATCGATACCTTTCTCTTCTGCTAATCGTTTTGCTATTATTAATCTATTGGATCTTAAATCATCAAAAGCTGCAGAACTAATTTCATCACTTTTTCCAAAAGCTGTAGGCAAAGTAAATGTAGATATATTAAAATTACCGAATGTATTTGGTGTTAGAGACCTATATGTTCCATCTTCTATTTTATAATTTTCTGTATAATTCTGTGCATATGTTCTAAAACCTACTAAATCTATCTTCAAATCTTTTATAGGCTCTACATTTACAGAAACATCTAATTGCTTTGTTTGATTCTGCGTATATTGTTGATTAAATTCAGGGTAAACCGTTAGCCATCCATTTCGCGCAGCAAGTTCTCTAACATCTTTCTGACTTCCAAAAGTATACCCTGTAGTAGGCTCTAGAGAACCTAAAAAGTTTGGCGTTTGTAAATACCCTGGTAGAAAAGTTCCGTTTGTTTCTGAATAATTTAATTGGATACGTTTAACACTCGTTAATATATCTATACCAACATTTGCTATTTTTGTTCCAAGCCCTTTACCGCTTTTTG
This sequence comes from Lacinutrix sp. YIN62, assembly GCF_057219185.1. Classification (NCBI taxonomy): domain Bacteria; kingdom Pseudomonadati; phylum Bacteroidota; class Flavobacteriia; order Flavobacteriales; family Flavobacteriaceae; genus Lacinutrix; species Lacinutrix sp. YIN62. The sequence continues at coordinate 52,511 of NZ_JBXVVH010000019.1, read as the reverse complement.
TTGGGGTCGTTACTTGTGTTTTACCTTTTGTAATCCCGTCTTTTTTTCCAGGAGGTGTTCCGCCTTTATTTCTATCTGACCGCGTAATTTTATTCTTTCCTCTCTTATTTCGTTTTTTAGTTAACCCAATATATTTGTACAACTTGTTCATATCCATCGTTGAATTTATATTGTGGGTATTCCCATTAGATATAGAATTACCTAAATCGTATGTAAGGCCATCATCTGCTAACAAATCACCATATAGATCTGACCCTTTTTGCCATTGAAATTCTCCCGTATAGGAATAGGTTGCACTTAAAAAACTTAACGTAGGGATCTTGTTTAACGGAATTTCATAATTAACCCCCAATTGTTGGTATTGAATATTAGGGTCTCCAAAGTCGAAAAAACCATCCCAAACATCTAATGTAGGGTCTTGCTCTCCATTAACAATATTATCTTTAAAATAATTTCTTACAATATTATTCTTTGATGTTGCATAATTAAAAGACAAGGCTTTTGTTAAATTCCAATTTACATTGTATTGGAAATCGAACGTATAATTTCGTCTAAAGAGCTCATCTAATTCGATATTACCTTCTCCTAATTCCAAGTCTCTAAATTTCTGCCTATTAAACTGTCTATTTAAGTTTGTATTCACAGAGAAACTTGCTGGCAATAAATTAAAATTAAAATCCTTTAATAGCTTCCAATACTTACCTGTAAACAAAGAGTCATTTTTCTTGAAGGGCTCAATAACTGTTGGCTGAAAGCTATAAGCATAATTAACCCCTGCTCTTACTTGTTTATCTATAGATCGCTCAATTTCGAAATCACGATGCTCAACCTTATTATAAGAATAGTCTAAGGTTAAATTTTCAACATCGTAAAATTTAGGCTTTGCGTCTCCAGTTCGTGTTTTTCTAACACCAATAAAATTGATACTTTTCCGTCTTGTATGATCTTCTGAATTTTCTTTTATTTTCTTACGATCTTCACTACTCTCGGCAGCGTCTAAACGTGTTTCCAACTCTAAATCTTCATATTGCTGATCGTATTTAGGTGTAATTAATTCTTCTGATTGTCCATAATTAAAAGGTATTTGTAGTCCCCATTTTTTAGGAAGTAATTGTCCTACGTTTACGTTTGTAACAAAATCGTACTGCTTCACGTCTTCAAGGCTTCTTTCATTTGGGCCTTGATCTACTGAACCAAAACCAGCAGTACTCATTCTTCCTGTAGCACTCAGGTTAGCAAAATCTGCAAAATTGGTATCTACATTTAAAATCGCAGCCCAACCGCCTTCGTTATCCATTTCGGATAAACGTAATTCATTATACCAAACCTCACCACAAGTCGTGAAATTTCTAGCATTTTTAACCCCAACCATAAGTGTTCTAACATCTCCAAAATTAGGATTTCCTTTTACCGCAATACGTTGTTGTCCGGCTACATAACCTGAAAACTGATCTCCTACTACAGGAACAGCTTCGTCACCAATCACATCATAAAAACTAGCTTCAACATCTGATAATGTGCCGTTACTAATCCCTAACGATTTTATTTGTTGCAGTAGTTCTAGTCTTAAATCGATCTCATTGGCTTCTGGCCATAATTGTTCACGAGAGCCTCCTTGAGAGACTTGTAACGGTATTTCTATTTGGTAATAATTTTGGGTTAAATCGTTACCCATTCTTATAAAACCTATTAAATCACCATCGGAAAGTCCTGGTGTATCCCCTTCGCCAGCATGCATAAACATACGCAAACGTTTATACTGCCTCATATCTAAACTGATATTCTTATATACCGCTCTAGAATCCTCTGCTTCTAAATTACAAACATTTACGACTAGGGATTGTTCGTTTTGTCGAATAATTGAATTATTATTATTTAATTGTTCTGGCTCTATGCCTGGAGGTGATTGATAACTACCGTCGTTTTCCAATGTACTTATTGCACCTACAGAAAAAGCGGTATCATCATCCTCTGCATTATCATCTACTCCTGGAGCTTCAAGTGATAGCGTATAACGCCTCCAGTCACTACGAACTAAATCTAAACTCCCAAAACGAAAAATGGTATTCTCTGAAAAATCTGTTAAATACATACGCGCAAAACGAATAGAACGTAAATCGGAAATCCCGTTAACCGACTCTACATGATCCCCTTGTACTGGTATTCTAAATTGATACCATCGTATTTGCTCTGTATCGCCATTAGCCAACTCTCGGGGTCTTATTTTTAAATCTCTAATAAAGCTACCAATTGGATTTGTACTCGTTATCTCACTCAGATCATTCAGGGGTAAATTTTGACGTGTTATTTCTAATTCATACTCATAATAACTATCGATTGTATTCATCGTATTGTCACGATTAATATCTTCGACATCGGGTTCTGTTGTAGACCCTCTATTGGTATCACTAAAAGCATCTGGTGAATTTCCTTCCACATTGTTATATTTTTTATAACGTTCTAATACATTCCCTTCTGCACTAATATAATATTGATAATTATCATTTGCCGGATCTAAAAGCCCCATATACGCTGGTGAAATTAAAACTTCTTCGGCATCATCTAAACCATCATAACCAACATCTTGATTGGCGCGTTCTTGTCCTGTAGTATCAAAAGCATAAATTAAAGCTTGATTTTGAGGCACTACTGTTTGTTCATTCCAACCGTTAACATTAGCAGCGCCTTGTAATAAAGAAATATTTCCATCTTGAGGTAATCCATTTTCATATAGTTTTCGTCCATCTTTTAACACATCTTCAGAAATACTTCCTAAGTTAAATATCAATTTTCCTCCTGGATTTAATGCGTTTTCTTGAAAAGGATCTTGTAACCAAAACTCTATATATTCAACATTAGATTGCTCAAAATCTGTAGAGGTTAATGCTCTCGTTATGCCGGCCCAACTCTCGGCAGGATCCGGATTTATATTATCTTCGGAACCTGGTTTAAAATTATAAGGCCCTCTTTCTTCTGGATAATATGACAAATCAAGCGTATTCAACACTGTTGTTTGCCCTTGTGCAATGTCTTGCTCTGGGAACAACTCATTCACAAAAACACGAGAGGTATAAATGCTAGAAATATCGTCGACATCAATTCCGTTTGGTCTTTGAATACTATAAAAAATAGGATCTATACTATACCAATTTAAAAGTGCTCTATCATACCCGTTCTGTATACCGCTCTCATCTTCTGGTTGGTTGTATATACGGCCTAAGTTCCTTGGCCGACTTGACATAAACCAAGCTTGTGGTGATTTTAAATCGATTCCATTTTGTGAACCTTCAAAATCATCTACATATGCTGTTGCTTCTCCGTTTAAATTAGTTCCTTTTGGTGCTCCTGGCAGTAAATAAGCAAATTCTCCACTAACAGAAAGATTAGAAGCCGCATCGGTATCTACATTAGGCAACTTGTTTGTTAATCGTGTAAAAAACGGAACCTCTGTAGAGAAGTTACCATTAAGGCCAAATATCGTATTGTTAATAGGCTCGCTATCGTAGTTTGCCTTTTGTGTTATTGGTCTTTCATTTAGATTTATATAGGTTGCACCTAAAACAAAATTTTCATTAAACTGATGTTCTACATTTAACCCTGTAAAACGCTTCGTTTGTTGGCCAAAAATAGCATTGTTTTCTGCTGTTACTTCTATAGGTGTATTAGACGCTTTTAATGCCTCGTCTAAAATTTGAACTGTTCCCGCGGTATAATTCACAGTATAATCCACGCCTTCTACCAGCACACGTCCTCCTGCTGTTACTGTTACAGATCCGCGTGGCACGTTAAATCCTCCTATAGGAATGCCGCCACCGCCTGAAGATTTATAGCGCCCCTTTAATTGGAATTTATTCTTTTCTATTTCATCTAAAGCACCGGTCTTTGTTTCCTTGTATAGAAGATCGTATACGTATTTTTCTTGATTAGGATTATCATAATTATCATCCTCATAATTTGATGGCATAGCAGGATCGGCTAAAACGTCGAATAAATAGCGACCAAAAGGCTCTACTTTAGTAAATACTATTTTCCCATTCTGAGGAATTACAGTTATTCCTGGAACGAAATCAAAAAAACCATCTCCATTAGCTTGTGGATCATTATTAAAATTTAACTGATCTAAATTAAAAAGTCGTAAAAGTGTTGTTTCTATAATAGGTTTGCCTTTAAAATCACTGCCAAAAGTTGTTCCTTCTACAGGACTTATATTGTTTAATGGAGCTCCTTCGTTATAAAATATATTCAGCTTAAAATCCTCTTGACTTAGCTGATATGCCCCAGTATCATAGATGTTTTTCATCATTAAGTTCCAAATAGGCTGCTCTACGCTTGTAATACTACTTTTAAGAAGCTTAAGGATTAGGTTATTATTCGTTACATTATCTATAGTCTCTCCATTAGTTCCTGTTGTTGTTTCTACGTCTGTAGCGCTTACACCATCATTAGCAAATTCTCCTACTTGATAAACTTGGCCTCCAACAGTAAATTGAAAAGCGACAGCTAAAACTTCATCATTATTTAAACGCTGATTTAAAGAAATGTAACCTAATTGCGTACTTAACTGATACTCTTGACCTTCTGTTAATTTTCTCGCATTTTCTAATTTAGCATAATCGAAACCTTCATTAAAATTAGGGATTAAAATTCCTGATCCTACTGTTGAAATATCTCTAATAGCGTCTGTTATTTGAGATCCAGGGCCTCCAATATTAGTTGGATTTAATCTATTATTACCATTATCGGGGAAAGCGCCTGGCCCTGCTGTAACTTGTACTCCTGGATTTCCAATAATACTCGATTCCCCTAAGTCTTGTAAGGCAACGATATTTCTTACATTTTCAGTACGGTTACTTCTATTTGTAATCCAAACTTCAGCTCTTGTAATTTGAATGTTTGTATTTATAAATGGGTAGTTTTCCAATGCTTTATCATAATTCTCTCTAAAGTATTGCGCTAAGAAGAAGTGTCTGTTTTCATCATAGTCTCTAATAAAGAAATCAAATTCAGCTAAAGTTCCTCCGCCTTGCGCTACTACAGATCGCGTATCGGATTTCTGTTCGGAAAAAACACCTGTAATTCTTGTTTTACCAAACTTAAGTTCGGTCTTTACTCCAAATAGACTTTGTGCTCCCGAAATTAAAGAACTATTTAAAGGCATACTTACATTACCAACTTCAATTTTCTGTATAATGTCATCCTCTGTTGGTGTATATTCTAATTTTATTAAATTCTGAAAATCAAAAGTAGACTCTGTATCATAATTCGCAGTCACTTGTAACCTTGAACCTACCTTACCCAACAAGCTCAAACTTATTCTTTGGTCAAAATCAAAAGTAAAGTTGCTTCTATTTCTTGGAGAGAATGATGGATTATCCTGCTTTGTAAACAAAACACCTAAATCCATTTCTAAAGACCCTTGAGGTATAATGGTTATAGGGCCTTCTCCAAAAATACTAGTAAAGAAATCTGAGTTAACATAAAGCTCTGGAATTAAATTCTTTTTTTCCTCTTCCGAACCTTCTTTTTTTCCTTCATAAGCATCGACCTTATCTTTATAATACCTTTTTAAATTTTCTTTAAGAACTAAATCCTGATACTCTTTAGGCGTTAGAATTATGGGATAATTTATATTAAAATTCCCTACCGTTTCTGTATAAATATAGCGATCTATACTGGCATCATAAGTATATTTTGTTTGAATACTGTTAGGGTTTGGCATTTCCAAAGTCCCTAAGCTAAACCCTGTTTTTACAGAATCTTGAGTTATCGTAGGGTCTAGCTCTTGAGCTAAAGCTGTAACTGACAACAATAGGAGAATTATTAATAAAGTGTATTGTTTAATGAATTTCTGTAAGGGCATGTTGGTTGTATTCAAAATCTACTATAAATTTTTTAAAGCTCGTTTGATTATTGTTTCTACGCTAACTTCTGGTTCTGCTTTTACAATTTTATCTACCACACGTTCGGCTTGTTTTTTAGAAAAACCTAGAACCTCTAAAGCAGATAACGCTTCATCTTTATTGGTATTGCTTTTGGCAACAGAAACTTCATCAATATCATAGATTTTTATTATTTTATCTTTTAAATCTATAATTACACGCTGTGCTGTTTTTAAACCAATACCTTTAATAGACTGAATTAAAGCAACATCTTCTGTTGCGATTCCCTCTTTCACCTGTTTTGGTGTTAGCGAGGACAACATTGTTCTGGCCGTGTTTGTTCCAATACCACTTACAGAGATTAACAATCTAAATACATCTCGTTCACCTTTAGAAACAAAACCATATAAACTATGCGCATCTTCCTTTACTTGGAGGTGCGTGTATAATTTCAAATGTTCTTCATTTGGGATTTGTGAAAATGTATGTAGTGAAATATTAAGTAAATAACCAACACCATTACAATCTATAACAACATCTGTTGGGTTCTTTTCTACTAATTTTCCTTTTATATGTGTAATCATTTCTAAAAGTCTTGTTAAACTTTCAAAACTACGCAATTTTTTTTATTTAGAGTCTATAAAAAACAAGTGCTAAAAAAGAGGTGTAATTTCCTGTTAACTACCTTTTTTTTTAAATATTTAGAGAGTCTTAAAAAGACTATAAAAGTTAGAATAAAAATAAAGGGAGCGCTATTTAAATGGCGCTCCCTTTTTATACTAAAAGATGTTTTTTTTAGGTTTTTATTTTTTTTCTTTTTGTTGTGCATCTATAACGGCAATAGCAGTCATATTTACAATTTCATCTACACTAGCTCCTAGTTGAAGGATATGTACAGGTTTTCGCATCCCCATCATTATTGGGCCTATAGATTCTGCCTTATTTAGTTCTTTTAATAACTTATAAGTAATGTTTGCTGATTCTAAATTTGGAAATATAAGTGTATTTACTTTTTTTCCTGCCAATTTTGAAAACGGAAACTTATCTTGAAGCATTTCTTTATTCAATGCAAAATCCGTTTGTAATTCGCCATCTACTAACAAATTAGGATGCCTCATATGTAAATATGAGACTGCTTCACGTACTTTTGTTGCTGTTTGATCATTTGATGAGCCAAAATTTGAATAAGAAGTCATTGCCATTACAGGCTCGAGACCAAACATTTTAACAACACCAGAGGTCATTTGAGCAATTTTTATTAAATCTTTAGCAGAAGGATTAATATTTATAGACGTATCACTCAAAAACATTGGGCCGCGCTGGGTCATCATAACATTTGTTGTAGCTATTCTTGTGGAACCTGGCGCTAAACCTATAAGCTCTAACATAGGTTTTACAACGTTTGGATAACTTCTTGAATAGCCAGAGATCAGTGCATCTGCATCGCCTTCATTAACCATCATTGCAGCATAAAAATTACGTTCTCGCATTACTTTTTGAGCTTCAAGCAACGTCACGCCTCTTCGCTTACGTTGTTCCCAATATACTTGAGCGTATTTATTTTTTTGCTCTATTTGTTCATCCGATTTAGGGTCTATGATTAATACGTCTGCGTCGAACTCTATCTCTTCCTTTAAGCGTTCTATTTGTTCTTTGCGTCCTAACAAAATAGGGATAGCAATACCATCATCGTGAACAATTTGAGCGGCCTTTAATACATCTAGGTGATCTGCTTCTGCAAATACAACTCGTTTAGGATTCAATCGGGACCTATTCATTAACAAACGTACGATCTTATTATCTGACCCCAAACGCTCCATTAATGTATTCTTATATTTCTCCCAATCGGTAATAGGTTCTTTAGCTATTCCACTTTCCATTGCTGCTTTTGCTACTGCTGGAGGTACTTCTGCTATTAAACGTGGGTCAAAAGGTTTAGGTATAATATAATCTTTTCCAAAAGTTAACCTTGTTTCTCCATAAGCTATATTTACTTGTTCTGGCACAGGTTCTTTAGCTAAACTGGCTAATGCTTTAACAGCTGCCATTTTCATAGCTTCATTTATTCCTGTTGCTCGCACATCTAAGGCGCCTCTAAAAATAAAAGGAAATCCTAAAACATTATTTACTTGGTTAGGATGGTCACTTCGTCCTGTTGCCATAATAATATCTTTACGTGTTGCTATAGCCACATCGTAATTAATTTCCGGGTCTGGGTTAGCCATTGCGAATACTATTGGATTTTCTGCCATTGTATTTAACATCTCTGGAGACACAATATCTGCTTTAGATAAGCCTATAAACACATCGGCATTTTTCATTGCTTCTTCCAAAGTATCTATTTTGCGATGGGTAGCAAATTCTGACTTTTGTGATGTTAAATCGTCTCTATCGTCTCTAATAACACCTCTACTATCGAGCATCACAACGTTTTCACGTTTAACACCGCATGCTAAATACAATCGTGTACAAGAAATGGCTGCTGCTCCTGCTCCGCTAACTACAATTTTAACATCTTCGATACCTTTTTTAGTCAGTTCTAAGGCATTTAATAACGCAGCTGCTGATATAATTGCGGTACCATGTTGATCATCATGCATTACTGGAATGTCCAATTCTTCCTTCAAACGGCGTTCAATTTCAAAAGCCTCGGGAGCCTTTATATCTTCTAAATTAATCCCTCCAAAAGTGGGCGCTATCATTTTAACGGTTTGAATGAATTCGTCTATATTTTCTGTATCGACCTCTATATCGAAAACGTCTATATCGGCAAATATCTTAAACAACAATCCTTTGCCTTCCATTACGGGTTTTGACGCTTCTGGACCAATATTCCCTAGTCCTAAAACAGCTGTTCCGTTAGAGATTACTGCTACCAAGTTGCCTTTAGCCGTATATTTATAAACGTTATTCTTCTCTTTTTCTATTTCTAAACAAGGTTCTGCTACACCTGGAGAATATGCCAATGCCAAATCCCTTTGGGTTGCATATTTTTTGGTAGGTACAACCTTTATCTTACCTGGTGTTGGCTTTGCGTGATATACTAAAGCTTCCCTTCTCTTGCTCTGTTTACTCATATTTATGTAGATTTTACTCTGACTTACAAATGTAAGTTTTTTTAAGATGAATGCTGTTAGAAAAAAACGACTCTTTAAAAAACCTGATTCTATAAAAATAGAGAACCTAAAGGGAGTATCGTTTTTACTTTTAATGCTATAAGTATAATAACGCTAAAGTTATAGTAGGTCTTACCATTAAATATGTAATGTTATCTTTTTTTCTATTTTAAATAATTATGTTTTCAAAAAATCAATATTACGTTTCAACCCTGAAAATTTTGTGCGTTTTACTGCCGATTTTTGAAATACTTTGCGAAACACATCTTCAGTTATTTCCTCCCAATCCTTTTTAGTCATATCTAGCAATTCTGGATGTGGGTTAAATAGAGGCTCATTATGCGCTTTTGAAAACCTGTTCCACGGGCATACGTCTTGACAAACATCACAACCAAACATCCAATCGTCGAACTGGCCTTTCATTTCATTAGGTAGTTGCTCTTTAAGTTCTATTGTAAAATAAGAAATACATTTACTACCATCGACTACATAGGGTTCTACAATGGCTTGTGTAGGGCAAGCATCAATACATTTAGTACAAGTCCCGCAATGGTCTGTTGTGATAGAATCGTAATCTAATTCTAAATCTATAATCAGTTCCGCTATAAAATAAAAGGATCCTACTTGTTGGGTTAATAGGTTACTATGCTTACCAATCCACCCTAATCCAGATTTAGCAGCCCAAGCTTTATCTAATACTGGTGCCGAATCCACAAAGGCACGTCCACTAACTGCTCCTATTTCATCTTGAATATAATGCGTTAATGCTTTTAACTTTCCTTTTATAATGTGATGATAATCGTTTCCATAAGCATATTTAGATAATTTGGGTGCAGTTAGGTCTTTTTGTGTCGCTTTAGGGTAATAATTAAGTAATAATGAAATCACACTTTTAGAGCCTTCTACTAACTTCGTTGGATCTAAACGCTTATCGAAATGGTTTTCCATATACTGCATTTCACCATGCCTATTGTTATTCAACCACTGTTCTAACCTTGGGGCTTCTAATTCCAAAAACTCAGCTTTACTAATACCACAGGACAAGAACCCTAAGCGTCTGGCTTCGGTTTTTATGAGTTTAGTATATTTTGCTTTTGAATTCATTTTTTATTAATTCTTTAAATTTGACCGTTCTTCAAACTTTAAAAAAGCATTTTTAGGTTTTAAGGTTATCAAAGGAATGATTTCTATCGCTTCAAATCTTGGAGTAAACGTATACTTTTTTACTAATTCTGCAACAGCAATAATCATTTCATACATTGCAAAATTATTTCCTATACATTTTCTTGGTCCTGCTCCAAAAGGAAAATAGAATTTTGAAAATTGACGTCCTCCTTCGGCAAAACGTTCTGGCATAAATTTCTCTGGATCATTCCATAACTTTTTATCACGATGCATTTCGAAAACCGAAAATAGTAAATTACACCCTGCAGGAAACGCCATCCCATTAAAAGTATCTGACGCTATGTTTACGCGGTCTAAAAAATAAACAGGAGGATATAATCGCAGACTTTCTTCGATAACTTGTTGTGTTATTTTAAAGCTAGAAACTTGAGTCATTAAATCCAAGGCTTCCTTGCCTTTAACTTCGTTGTATATCTGGTCTTGCCATTCGGGATGCTTTGCTAATAATTGAAGAGTAAAGGTTAAAGCATTTGATGTTGTTTCGTGACCTGCCGTAAATAGAATAAGCATTTCATCAATTAGCTGCTCTTCTGCCATTGGATGACCATCTTCATATCTAGCCTCCAAAAGCATGTCAAGTAAATCCTTTTGTTTTATTCCTGAAACCTTACGTGTATTTACAATTTGTTTTAATATTGCTTTGGCTTCTTCACTTTCCTTTATGTGCTTTTTGAGTAGACCACTAGATTTAAACCACCAAAGTAAATAGGGTTGTCGAAGTTCTTTAACTAGCATGCGTTGGCTAGACTCCGTAATTTCCTGTAATCGTTTTATTTCACTTGTATTCGCTATGCTGCTAAATAACGATTTAACAACAGTTTGAAAAGCGAGGTCATTTAAAATTGCAAAAACATCTATATTTTTATTCGGCGTAATCTTTTCATATTCAAAAAGAATAGCTGTTTGCATTGCTTCTAGTAATTTCTCTAATTGTTTTTTATGAAATGTGGGCTGTATTAATTTTCTCTGTTTTTTCCATAACTCGCCTTGAGACGTTAAAAGTCCTTTACCTACGTATTTAACTAAATCTTCTGTTTGTATTTTTGATTTAATATAGTTTTTTTGATTTTTTTGAAGGACATACTCTGCAAATTCTGCATTTTTTGAAAAGTAGATTCTAGAATTAAATCCTATTTTTAAACTAAAAGTATCCCCTTTTAATTTAAAATTTTTACGATGAAATGGTAGTGGATTCTTTAATATACCCGCCGAATGTTTTAAAAAGTGAATCAATGACACTTTAGGTATCTTTCTTTTTTTATTCATTGATTCGATCTTTCTTTTTATTTAAATTTTTAAAATAATCCCCCTTGTGTAGGTCCTTTTATTTTACCCAAGTGATTATAAGCTAAAGCTGTTACTTCTCGCCCTCGAGGTGTACGCATTAAAAACCCTTGTTGTATTAAAAAAGGTTCATAGACCTCTTCTACCGTTTCAGGGCTTTCACTTACAGCTGTTGCTATTGTACTAATTCCTACAGGGCCTCCTTTAAATTTTTCGATTATAGTAGACAAAATTTTGTTATCCATTTCATCTAAGCCATAAGCATCAACATTAAGAGCTTCTAAAGCAAATCTGGCAATTTTAATGTCTATACTTCCATTGCCTTTTATTTGAGCAAAATCACGAACACGACGTAATAGCGCATTTGCTATTCTTGGAGTGCCTCTACTTCGTCCAGCGATCTCTATAGCGCCTTCCATTGATATTGGCACATTTAAAATCTCTGCGCTACGTTGTATTATAGTTGTTAGTAATTCTGTACTATAAAATTGTAATCGACTTTGGATTCCAAATCGTGCACGCATTGGAGCAGTAAGTAAACCCGATCTCGTTGTAGCACCTACCAATGTAAACGGGTTCAAATTTATTTGTACTGTTCGAGCATTAGGTCCAGATTCAATCATTATATCAATTTTATAGTCTTCCATTGCCGAATATAAATACTCTTCAACAATGGGACTCAACCGATGTATTTCGTCTATAAATAAAACATCTCTATCATCCAAATTTGTTAAAAGTCCCGCTAAGTCTCCTGGTTTGTCTAAAACGGGACCAGATGTTATTTTTATGCCTACTCCTAATTCGTTTGCTAGGATATTTGCTAAAGTCGTCTTCCCTAAACCTGGAGGGCCATGGAATAATGTATGATCTAGTGCTTCTCCTCTTTGGTTTGCAGCTAGAACGAAAATCTTCAGATTCTCCAACACTTTATCCTGACCAGTAAAATCATCAAAGGATAATGGTCTTAAGTTTTTTTCGATATCGAACTCTTCTGGAGAAAAGTTATTTTTTGTTGGATCTAAATTCTCATTCATAATCATTCTCTGCCAATACAGAAATCTCTTTTAGTGTATATATAAAGCCTTCTTTTAAACGTTTGCTATGGAAGATACAAAGCCTTTAGTTAATATTTTAAACCTGAAATTAAGCCTCCTTTTAACCTAAACCTAGTATAGAAACGTTATTCAAAGATAAATAAAAAGGCCCATTCTTACGAATGAGCCTTTTTATTTATATAACTATTATTTTATTTAGTGTTGTAGTTCCTCTTCACCTTCTTTTAAAGGAACAACTTGAGGTACAAAATCTACATCATGTCCTGGCTTGCTATAGTCGTATGCCCAACGGTGAACATGAGGAATTTCACCTGGCCAGTTACCATGTACATGTTCCACAGGTGTTGTCCACTCCAATGTATTAGACTTCCAAGGGTTTTGAACCGCTTTTTTACCATTAAACATACTGTTAAAAAAGTTGTATAAAAATACGATTTGGAAAGCTCCTCCAACTAAAGCGAAAACTGTTATAACGACATTTACATTAGCTAAGTCATCGAATAAAGGGAAGCTACTATTTGTATAATAACGTCTTGGTAAACCAGCCATTCCTATAAAGTGCATTGGAAAGAATACTCCGTAAGCACATACAGCCGTTACCCAAAAGTGAACATATCCTAAGTTTTTATTTAGCATACGGCCAAACATTTTTGGAAACCAGTGATAGATTCCTGCAAACATCCCGTATAATGCTGAGATTCCCATTACTAAGTGAAAGTGAGCAACAACGAAGTAAGTATCATGTACGTTAATATCAAGCGCACTATCTCCAAGTATAATCCCTGTTAAACCTCCTGTTATAAATGTAGATACTAAACCAATTGAAAACAACATTGCTGGGTTCATTTGGAGGTTTCCTTTCCATAAGGTGGTTATATAATTAAATGATTTTACTGCCGATGGAATTGCAATTAGTAATGTTGTAAATGTAAATACAGATCCTAAGAATGGATTCATTCCTGAAACAAACATATGGTGTCCCCAAACAATTGTAGATAGGAAAGCAATTGCTAAAATAGAGGCAACCATGGCTCGGTATCCAAAAATTGGTTTACGTGAATTTGTTGCTATAATCTCTGATGTTATACCCAATGCTGGTAATAAAACGATGTAAACTTCTGGGTGCCCTAAGAACCAAAATAAGTGTTCAAATAAAACAGGTGATCCCCCTTGATAATGTAAAACTTCGCCTTGTATAAATATATCTGATAAGAAGAATGAAGTTCCAAAACTTCTATCCATAATTAATAATAATGCTGCCGATAATAATACTGGGAATGATATAATTCCAATAACAGCAGTTACAAAGAAAGCCCAAATTGTTAATGGAAGTCTAGTCATAGACATTCCTTTTGTTCTAAGGTTTATAACAGTAACAACATAATTAAGAGATCCTAATAAGGAAGAGGCGATAAAGATAGCCATTGAAACTAACCACATTGTCATTCCTGCTCCCGATCCTCCTTGTGCCATTGGTAATGCACTTAATGGTGGGTATATTGTCCATCCTGCTGCTGCTGGACCAGCTTCAACAAAGAATGATAATACCATAATTACACTAGATAAGAAAAATAACCAATATGATACCATATTAAGGAATCCTGAAGCCATATCTCTAGCACCAATTTGTAACGGAATTAATAAGTTACTAAACGTTCCACTTAAACCTGCTGTTAACACAAAAAATACCATTATAGTACCGTGTATAGTAACCAAAGCCAAATAGATATCGGCATCCATAACACCATCTGGTGCCCACTTCCCTAACAAGGCTTGAAATATTGCATTTGGCTCTTCTGGCCAAGCAATTTGCATACGCATCATGAGGGACATAAAAACACCTATAACCCCCATAATAGTACCTGTTACAAGGTACTGTTTAGCGATCATCTTGTGATCTTGACTAAAGATGTACTTCGTTATAAATGTCTCCTTATGATGATGACCATGATCGTCGTGTGCGTGAGTATCTGCTGCGTGTGCTGACATAATCTAATATCGTTTTTTCTTTTTATTATTTATTAAGAGAATCTTTAAATGGTTTTTGAGTTTTTAACCAAGCATCGTACTCTTCTTGTGTTTCTACTATTATTTTCATTTGCATATTGTAGTGAGATTTACCACATATTTTATTACATAATAATAGATAATCAAATTCATAACGTTCTAATGCTTCACCACCTTGAGCGACTAATTCCTTGCTTTTTTCAACTCTAATTTTATTAATGTTTTGAACCTTATCAATCATCTCTGGTGTTTCTCTCATATCGGCTGTAGTCACAGTAGGTGTAAAACCAAACTGAGTAATCATTCCTGGAACACAGTTCATTTGTGCTCTAAAATGAGGCATATAAGCCGAGTGCAATACATCTTGCGAACGCATCTTAAACAATACCGGGCGCCCTACTGGTAAATGTAATTCTTTAGTAATAATATCATCTTGTGCATTAGGATCTGCTTCATCAACTCCTAAAACATTAGCGCGGTCTATATCAATCAACCTTACATTTGCTTTTCCTAATGTATTATCAGCACCTGCATAACGTGCTTTCCAGTTAAATTGCTGTGCATATAATTCTACAACTATAGTATCGTCTTCTTCAGAGACATTCATTATTTCGGTCCAAGTAAACAAACCTTGAATAATTAAACCTGCTAATACGATTACTGGAATAATAGTCCAAATGGCTTCTAATTTATTATTATCTGCAAAAAACACAGCTTTTTTACCTTTTTCGCCTCTGTATTTAAATGCAAAGTAGTGTAATAAAAATTGAGTTATGGTTTGAACAAAGAAAATAATGACCATTGATATAATCATTAAATTATCAATGCCTGGCCCATGTTCTGATGCTGAGTTAGACATTAATGGTAAATCGCCATATTTAACAAAGCATACAATAGTAATTACATAAATGAAGATTAAAAAACCTATCATTAAATATCCATTTAACCTATTGTCACCATCATGTGCTATTTGACTGTTACCTCCATCGGCATTATTGCCTTGAGTTAAATCAAATATTTTTACCATTTGCCTTATGGCAACTGTAATAAATACTAAAACTAAAATTGATAATAAAGCCGTCATTGTTGTCGTTCTTCTTTACTTATTTATTATTAATAATGGAAATGTTCACTTTCTTTTACAAAAGGATTTCTTTTTGCTGTCAATGGTTGTTTCGAAATAGCATAGAATACTACTAGAATGAATAATCCTGCGAAGAATAACATTGAACATATTTCAGGTATACCTATGTGCCATTGATCTCCAACTGTTGCTGGCATGATCATATTGAAAATGTCAATATAGTGGCCTCCTAAAATTACTAAACCTGCCATTACTACGAACCATGGTAATCGCTTATAATCACTGTTCATTAATATTAGTAATGGGAATATAAAGTTCATGGCTAGCATTCCAAAGAATGGTAATTTATAATCTTCTATACGTGTAACAAAATAAGTTACCTCTTCTGGGATGTTAGAATACCAGATTAACATAAACTGAGAGAACCATAAATAAGTCCAAAAAATACTAAAACCAAACATAAATTTAGCCAAATCATGTAAGTGACTATCATTTACTTGAGGTAATAATCCTTTGCCTTTTAAATACATTGTAATTAAAGCTATAACAGTAATACCACATACCATCATACCTGCTAATATGTACCATCCAAAGAGTGTACTAAACCAGTGTGGGTCTACACTCATTATCCAATCCCAAGACATCATTGATTCTGTATATAAAAAGAATACTAAGAAAGCAGCCGAAATACGGAATGTCTTTTTAAAGTTTTTATTATCATTTGCTTGATCCTGAGCTAAAGAAAATTTTCTTGAGAAATAACGGTATGCACTCCAACCTCCTATAAAGATCAATGCTCTAATGATAAATCCTGTTTTATTTAACCAACCTGATTTCCCTGCTACTAAAGCATCAAACTTAGGACTCTCTGGGTTTACCATATCTGGATCCATCCAAACAAAGATGTGATGTCCTGACAAAGCAGCAATAAGCACTACTATTAATGCTCCTGGCAACAAGTAGTATGTAATTCCTTCCATGACTCTAAACAATAATGGTGACCAACCTGCTTGTGCTGCATATTGTACGGCATAAAAGGCTAACACACCTAATGCAATCATCATAAAGAAAAAAGCAGCAATGTATAATGCAGACCAAGGTCTATTATGTACTGCGTGTAATACGTGTTCGACATGTTTTGTATGTTCATCTACAACATCGTGTCCTGCTGTATGATTATTTCCTGTTGGATGCTTTTCACTGTGCACAGCCTCAGTTGTATGTGAATCATGCGCTTCTCCCGCACTATGGGTTTCTGCGTTACTATGGTCTCCTCCTCCATGGTGAGACTCACTAGCTAACATGGTTTCAACTTCTTGAAAGGATTTATGAGAATCCAAGAAACCATATACTATCCCTAGTGCTCCTATGATGATTAGTGCAAAAGCAGCTATTTTTAGTCTATTTGAAAATGTGTACATATCTATATATAAACTTTATCTATCTTATTTTTCTAAATCTGCTTTTAACTTTAAAACGTAAGCAATTACTTGCCAGCGTTCCTCTTCGTTAATTAGGTTAGCATAAGAACCCATTGCATTTTTTCCGTAATAAATCGTATGGTATATACTTCCTGCTGTAATAGCTCGTCCTGCATCAGCATAACTTGGTATCCCTAATATTTTCTCACGTTTAACTAATTTCCCTTGTCCTTTACCTTTGTTACCATGACAAATACCACAGTAGATATCGTAAAGTTTTTTTCCTCTAGCTAAATCTATTTGTGTAGAATCCAAAGGACTTACTAATGAATCTTTAGCCAATAGGTAGCCTTCATTGGTATTTGGTATATCAAATGGCGTGTATCCTCTAGGCACAGATCCTTCTACAGGTAATTGAGCTTCAACACCTCCTGGAAAGGCATCAGATTCTTGATATGTAACATAACCTACTGGTTCGTACATATTGGGCATATACTCATAGTTAGGTCTTGTTTTCTTTTGGCATGAAGCCATAGACACTAAAACTATTGCTAATATTATTATTTTTATACTGCTTTTCATCTTGTATAATTAATGCGCTTTATCTACTATGTTTATCTCTACAGCTCCAGTTTCAACCAACAAGTTTTGTAGTTCGGTCTCATTACCATGAATAGGCATCTCCATTAGGAAATGGTCATCTGTAGTTCTTGGATCTGGATTTTCTGCTTTCTTGAAAGGCCACATTTTACTTCTCATATAAAATGTAATAACCATTAAGTGAGCGGCAAAAAATATTGTAAGCTCAAACATAATAGGTACAAATGCGGGCATATTCTCTAGATAGCTAAAACTAGGTTTTCCACCTATATTTTGTGGCCAATCTTCTATCATGATAAAATTCATCATTACCACTGCTACACACAGCCCCACACAGCCATATATAAACGATGTAATGGCTATTCTTGTTGGCGCTAATCCCATTGCCTTATCTAGCCCATGGACTGGAAATGGCGTATATATCTCTTCAATGTGATGCTTTTCGGCTTTTACTTTTTTAACAGCTGCCATTAAAACATCATCATCTGTATAAATAGCGTGAATTACTTTTGAAGCTTCCATATGCTACTCTTTATTATTTTTTTGTTCTTTATCGTCTTTTTTCTCAACATTAGAAGTCCTTGCATCTGCACCAGTTCCTACTAGACTATCACCTCTCTCTCTAATGTTCTTGTAACGCTCTCCTGATGATTTCAAAATTGTCTTCACTTCGGCTTGAGCAATTACAGGGAATGTTCTTGAGTATAATAAGAATAATACAAAGAAGAACCCTATTGTTCCAATAAAAATTCCTATATCTACAAATGTTGGCGAGAACATTGTCCATGAAGATGGTAAATAATCTCTATGTAATGATGTTACAATAATTACAAAACGTTCAAACCACATTCCTATGTTTACCACAATAGATATTGCGAAAGAGAACATAATACTCGTTCTTAATTTCTTAAACCACATAAATTGAGGAGAGAATACATTACAAGACATCATTGCCCAGTATGCCCATGCATAAGGTCCTGTTGCTCTGTTTAAGAATGCGTATTGTTCATATTCAACTCCCGAGTACCAAGCTACAAATAGCTCTGTGATATATGCAACACCAACAATAGAACCTGTAATCATAATTACAATGTTCATTAACTCGATATGTTGTACGGTTATATAATCTTCTAGACCACATACTTTTCTCATAATGATAAGCAATGTGTTTACCATTGCGAATCCAGAGAAAATTGCTCCTGCAACGAAGTAAGGTGGAAATATCGTTGTATGCCATCCTGGTATTACCGATGTTGCGAAGTCAAACGATACAATAGTATGCACTGAAAGTACAAGTGGAGTTGCTAAACCTGCAAGGACCAAAGATACTTCTTCAAAACGTTGCCAGTCTTTTGCTCTTCCTGTCCAACCAAAACTTAATAAACTGTATATTTTCTTTTGGAAAGGTTTAATTGCTCTATCTCTAAGCATTGCAAAATCTGGTAATAAACCTGTCCACCAGAATACTAATGATACTGATAAGTATGTAGAAATTGCAAATACATCCCAGAGTAATGGAGAGTTAAAGTTTACCCATAAAGATCCAAATTGATTTGGAATAGGTAATACCCAGTAAGCTAACCAAGGTCTTCCCATATGTATAATTGGGAATAATCCTGCTTGTACTACTGAGAAAATTGTCATTGCTTCTGCAGAACGGTTAATTGCCATTCTCCATTTTTGACGGAATAATAATAGTACTGCAGAAATTAATGTTCCTGCGTGACCGATACCAACCCACCAAACGAAGTTAGTAATATCCCAGGCCCAACCTACGGTTTTATTCAAACCCCAAGTTCCAATACCTGTTGATACGGTATAAATAATACAACCAATCCCCCAAAGAAACGCGACTAGTGCGATTGAAAAGACAATCCACCACTGTTTGTTTGCTTTTCCTTCTACAGGTGCTGCAATGTCTACAGTTACATCGTGATACGATTTTTCGCCTGTAACTAAAGGTCTTCTAATAGGTGCTTCGTAATGAGACGCCATAATCCTTTTATAATTGTTTGTTAGTTAATTCTTTTTATGCTTCTGTCGTGTTTCTCACTTTTGTATGGTACTGCACATTAGGTTTAGTACCTACGCTTTCCAATAAGTGATACATACGATCGTCTTTTAACAGTTTTGCAACTTCACTACTCTTATCGTTGATGTCTCCAAATATCATTGCACCACTACTACAAGCTGCAGAACATGCTGTTTGGAAATCACCATCTTTAATAACTCTTCCTTCTCGTTTGGCATCCAAAATGGTTTTCTGTGTCATTTGAATACATAGAGAACATTTTTCCATTACACCACGAGAACGTACTGTTACGTCTGGATTGATAACCATTCTTCCGAGGTCATCATTCATAAAGTAATCGAATTCATCGTTCTCATTGTACAAGAACCAGTTAAAACGACGTACTTTATATGGGCAGTTATTTGCGCAATATCTTGTCCCTACACAACGGTTATATGCCATTTGGTTTTGTCCTTGACGACCATGTGATGTTGCTGCCACAGGGCATACTGTTTCACAAGGTGCATGGTTACAATGCTGACACATTACAGGTTGGAAAGCGACTTGAGGATTATCTGCTGGATTTTCCATTTGTCTGAATCCATCTAAAGATCCATTCTCTCCAAACAAACCTGAAAACCCTTCTTTTTGAGCATCATCTTGCGCAAAAGTATCGTCATTAGAGTAGTATCTATCAATACGTAACCAATGCATATCACGACTACGTCTAACTTCTTCTTTACCTACAACAGGAACATTGTTTTCTGCGTGACATGAGATCACACAAGCACCACATCCTGTACAGGCATTTAAATCGATAGAAAGATTAAAATGATGTCCTACGGAGCGATCAAATTCATCCCATAAATCTACCTCTTGTGAAGTCACTGGTGTTTCTTCGTGATTTAAAGACACTACAGGAACAGCATTCC
Source organism: Lacinutrix sp. YIN62 (assembly GCF_057219185.1). Classification (NCBI taxonomy): domain Bacteria; kingdom Pseudomonadati; phylum Bacteroidota; class Flavobacteriia; order Flavobacteriales; family Flavobacteriaceae; genus Lacinutrix; species Lacinutrix sp. YIN62. The sequence continues at coordinate 31,937 of NZ_JBXVVH010000019.1, read as the reverse complement.
AATAGTTTTTATCCTTGGTATTGAAGATCTCTAGAGTTGTTTCTCTAACAATGTCTCCACGTCCCATTAATGTATTTTGAAGCTGAGTACATGCAAATTCATGTTCACCAGCTGCTGGTGCAATTTTAGAAATATTCTGAACAGTATTAAAGCCATTGTATAACGCAAAAGCATTCACACCATTTCGCATTTCATCCTTTAAGGCTTTACTTGTTCTTCCATATCCGAAAGCTAAGCCTACAGATCCTTTAGCCTGCCCTGGTTGAATGATAACAGGTACAGTCATTGAGATACCGTTTACAGTTATATCTGCATAACTACCATTCAATCCACCGTCGGCAACGTGCCAGTTCTTAAAACCTAATGTTTCAGCATCTACAGCAGAAACGGTTAAGTAATTATCCCAAGTTGTTCTAGTAATTGGATCTGGAAATTCTTGAAGCCAAGGATTGTTCGCTTGTTGCCCATCTCCCATACCTACTTTAGTGTATAAAGTAAGCTCCATTCCTTTTGCTTTGGCAGCAGCTAAAGCTCTTGCTGCATCTCCAGAAGGCACAACCGTTGTTTGTTCCTCCCCTTCTGTTGAAAAAGATTCTGTTTCAACTGTTACTGCTGGTGTTTTGCTTACAAATACTCCATCGTGTAATGCTTTATTAAAAGATTCTCCCTTTAATATATTCTCATTCCATAGTGCTTTAATATAGTCGTTATATGATATATTATTTCCATTCCACGTTAATAACGCTTCTTGGAATTGCTTTGTATCGAACAACGGACGAATAGTTGGTTGCATTAAACCAAAATGTCCTTTTTTAATTTCTACATCACCCCAAGATTCTAAATTATGAGGAGCGGCTGCTTTATATTGTACTAAAGAGGATGTTTCATCTAATGTCATTGAGAATGCAACAGACAACCCTGTTTTCTTTAACCCTTCTGCAAAGTCGTTTGCATTAGATAAAGTATACATTGGGTTAACACCACTCATTATAATAGCTCCTACCTTACCTGCTTTCATATCAGCAATTAAAGCGGCTATTTTTTTATTATCACCTTTTCTTGTTTGAATTGTATTTACGGTATCAAACGCTTTACTTTTAATGTGTTCATTAATTTCGAGCACAACCGTTTGAGCATCCACATCTTGAATCCCTGTAATTACAACACCATTGCGCCCTGCTCTTACAATCTCATCTGCTGCCTTTTGTACAGCAGTCTCAATATGCTTTGGTAACTTAACAGTTACAGAACCACCAACGATTAAACTATATAATTTAGCCAAGGCTCTTTTCTGCTCTGTAGGAGTTAATGGGATACGCTTGTCTGCGTTTGCTCCAGAAAGCGACATATTAGACTCAAACTGAATATGACGAGACATTTTTCCATGTTCTGGAACACGTTTTTTAGCATAATCGGAATCAAATCCGCCACCTTGCCAATCGCTTAAGAAATCTGCACCAACGGAAACAATTGTTCCTGCTTTTGAAAAATCGTAATTAGCAAGTGCACGTTCGTTGTATTTTGCTTGAAACGCATCCAATGCAGCCGATTCTGAAACGGCATCGTATGCGACATGATTTACATTGCCATACTTTTCTTTGAATTCTGAAATCAACTTACTTGTTGATGGACTAGCATAAGTCTGTGTCAACAATGCGATTTGCTGACCAGAAGCTTTTAGTGCCTCAAGTTTCTGAGATACCTCCATATTAAAAGATGACCAAGAGATTACACTCTCATCTTTCATTGGTGTTTTTAATCGCTTGCTATCATACAATCCTAAAACCGATGCATTTACTCTGGCATTAGCGCTACCATTAGCAGCTGCCATTGTATTGTTTTCAATTTTGATTGGACGCCCTTCTCTAGTCTTGACTAAAACGCTAGCAAAATCAAAACCATCAGCTATAGTCGTTGCATAATAATTAGCAACACCAGGAATAATACGATCTGGTTGAACTACATAAGGAATTGATTTAATCACTGGCCCTTCACAGGCAGCCAGAGAAGCTGCAGCCGTACTAAAACCAACATATTTCAAGAAATCACGACGCGTTGTCGAAGAACTTTCCAACGCTTCCTTATCACCTAAGAACTCATCAGTAGGAATTTCTTGAACAAATTCGTTTTGTTTTAGCGTCTCAACAATAGAGCTATTTTCTTTTAGCTCTTCAACACTTTTCCAGTATTTCTTGTTTGATGACATATTATATAATTGAATTACTTCTTAATTTATTCTTTATCGTTTTAAATCTCTTTATAGTGAGATTTACACTTTTATATTAAGCGTACTAAAACACTTTCTAGTAATGGCATTTACCACATTCTAAACCACCCATTTCAGATACAGTAATCTTATCTAAATCACCATACTTTTTGGTTAACTGGTCATGTATTTTTGTATAGTATGGGTTGTCTTTAATTTTTACTTTAGTTTCTCTATGGCAGTTAATACACCATCCCATTGTTAATGGAGAAAACTGAGACACTACTTCCATAGTCTCAACTGGACCGTGGCAGGTTTGACACTCTACACCTCCAACAACAACATGCTGTGAGTGGTTAAAATAAGCAAAGGCTGGCAAGTTATGTATTCTCGTCCATTTTACTGGCTTAGTCACTCCTGTGTAGGCTTGATTTGCATCATCCCATCCTACAGCATCGTACAACTTTTTAATCTCGCCATCATAAAATCCTTTTGTGTAATCTGGAGTTGCCGTATCTTCTGCCACTTCTGAAATAGATTTATGACAATTCATACAAACGTTTAACGATGGAATACCTGAAGTTTTACTCACTCGTGCAGAAGAGTGACAATACTTACAATCCACGCCATTATCTCCTGCATGTATTCTATGTGAGAAATGAATTTCCTGAACAGGCTCATACCCTTGATTAACCCCTACTTGCATTAAGTAACCATAAACAAAATAGGCACTAGCTAACAACAAGAGTATCGCTGTTACCAATACCAAGAATTGATTTTGCACAAAGACTTTCCAAACTGGAACACCTTTAGACTCTTTCACCTCTAACGCTACACCTTTTTCTTCAGCAAAACGACGCAATGTTCTATTCACTAAAATAAGCGCACCTGCTAATAAAGCAAACAACAATGCCAGAGCACCAAGGATTAACTTGTTTGAAGCACCATCTCCTTGCCCAGAACCACCTCCTCCTACAGAAACTTCTGGCTTCACAGGAGTCTTTTTAACTTCTGCTGTATAGGCTAAAATATTATCAATATCTGCATTTGACAACGACGGAAAAGCGGTCATCGCCACACCATTGTACTCTTTAAATATTTTGTTTGCATAAGGATTTCCAGCTTTAACCATCCCGGCACTATTCTTGATCCAAGAATAAAACCACTCTCTATCTAAACCTTCTGCTTCTGCCAAACGAGATTCAATATCACGCAATGCTGGCCCTGTCATTTTCTTATCTAACTTATGGCAAGACGCACAATTCGTATTGAAAAGTATTTTACCCTTTGCAGGATCGCCATCTTGGGCAGAAAGAGAAGTTGAAAACGCTATTAAAAGAATTAAGCTTAAACGAAGGATACTGCTGCTTAACTTACGGTGAATCACCTGTTTCATATTATTAGTAAAATTAGCTTCTAAACTTTGGTATGGTTTTTTCATATGTATTGAGAAAAAAATACGCTTATAAAATCTAGGCAAAAGTAACACTTATACTCCATTTTAGAAATGTTAGGGAAGTCTTAATTTCTAATTTAGAGATATTCTAAATAATAAATTTAAGCTATTATTAGTTTATAAGATTTACATTTGTAATAATTAATATACATCTATGAAACGATTTTCTTATAAAAACCTTTGTTTGTTAGGTATTTGCCTTATCACAATTACGATTAAAAGCTACGCACAAGAGGGCAGTGTAGTTGTCAATCAAGCCCCAGCTATCGCCTCATTATTAGAATTAAAAAAGGAGATAAACAAAAGTGAAGATGATATTGGCCGTTATAAAATTCAAATATATTCAGGACAGAGATCTGAAGCTAATGAAATCAATTCAGCCTTCAAACATAAGTTTAACAAATGGCCTAGTAAGATGGTTTACGAGACACCTAACTACAAAATATGGGTTGGTAATTTTAGAAGTAGACTTGAAGCTGATCGTGCCTTAATAGACATTCAAAAAACATTTCCTTCTGCCTATAGATTCAAACCTAAAAAAAAATAAAAGCATAAAAAAAGCGACTCAAATGAGTCGCTTTTTTTATGTCTTATACTCAGGGTATAATTATTTCAATTTCTTTTTCACTTCTACTTCGTGGAATGCTTCAATAGTATCCCATTCTTTTACATCGTTGTAATTTTGAATTTGCATACCACAATCGTAACCTTTAGCAACTTCTTTAACATCATCTTTAAATCGTTTTAACGATGCTAATTCGCCAGTATATACTACAACACCATCCCTAATTAAACGGATTTGTGAGTTTCTAAAGATTTTACCATTCATAACCATACATCCTGCAATTGTACCCACTTTAGAAACCTTAAATAGTTCTCTAATTTCTGCAGTACCTGTTATTTCTTCTTTCAACTCTGGAGATAACATACCTTCCATTGCATCTTTAAGATCATTAATTGCATCGTAAATAATTGAATATGTTCTAATATCTACCTCTTCTCTATCTGCAATAACTCTTGCATTTCCAACAGGTCTAACATTAAATCCTATTATTATAGCGTCTGATGCTGTTGCTAATAACACATCACTTTCGGTAATGGCTCCCACACCTTTGTGCAGAATATTAACCTGAATTTCTTCGGTAGATAATTTCTGGAATGAATCTGTTAATGCTTCCACAGAACCATCCACATCTCCTTTAAGAATAATATTAAGCTCTTTAAATGTTCCTAAAGCAATTCGACGACCGATTTCTGCTAATGTTAATGTTTTCGTTGTACGAACATCTTGCTCTCGTTGTAATTGCATACGCTTAGTTGCAATTTGCTTCGCTTCACGTTCATCTGCAAAGACATTAAATTTATCGCCTGCTTGAGGCGCGCCATCTAAACCTAAGATAGATACCGGTGTTGAAGGCCCTGCTTGCTTAACGTTATTACCACGTTCATCTTGCATGGCTTTAACTTTACCACTATTTTTTCCTGCAAGAACGTAATCTCCGATTTTAAGTGTTCCTGCTTGTACTAATATTGTAGAAACATAACCTCTACCTTTATCTAAGTAGGCTTCTACAACTGTTCCTACAGCTGCTTTATTAGGATTCGCTTTAAGCTCTAATAGCTCAGCTTCTAATAATACTTTTTCAAGTAATTCTTTAACACCTGTTCCCATTTTAGCTGAAATATCATGCGATTGTATTTTACCGCCCCAATCTTCAACCAATAGGTTCATTTGTGCTAAACCTTCTTTTATTTTCTCTGGATTTGCATCTGGTTTATCTATCTTATTTATAGCAAATACTATAGGTACTCCTGCTGCTTGTGCGTGTGAAATAGCTTCTTTTGTTTGCGGCATGATATCATCATCTGCTGCTGCTACAATAATAGCAATATCTGTAACTTGTGCACCACGGGCACGCATTGCTGTAAAGGCCTCGTGACCTGGTGTATCTAGAAATGCTATTTTTTGACCATTATCCAACTCTACTCCGTAGGCTCCGATATGTTGTGTTATGCCTCCTGATTCACCTGCAATTACATTCTCTTTACGGATGTAATCTAAAAGCGATGTTTTTCCATGATCAACATGCCCCATTACAGTTACAATAGGAGCTCGTTCTATTAAATCCTCAGGTTTATCCTCAATTTCTACTATAGATTCTTCTATATCGGCTGTAATAAACTCAACCTTATAACCAAATTCTTCTGCTACAATCGTTAATGTTTCTGCATCTAAACGCTGATTCATTGTAACCATCATCCCTAAAGACATACATGCAGAGATAATTTGTGTTACTTGCACATCCATCATCGTTGCAACTTCACTTGCAGTCACAAATTCTGTTACTTTTAGAATTTTGCTTTCTGCTGCTTCAATTTGTTGATCAATTTCAGATTGCTCTCTATGCTGATCTCTTTTATCTCTTCTATACTTAGCACCTTTCCCTTTATTAGATTTACCTTGAAGTTTCTCTAATGTTTCACGTACTTGTTTCTTTACATCTTCTTCGCTGGGCTCTTCTTTTACAATAGCACGACGTCCAGGTTTTTTTCCTTTGAATCTATCGTTACCGCGATTATTGTTATGTCCACCGCCTGATTTATTATCTCCAGGCTTAGATATACGGCGACGTTTTTTCTTATTAGGATCGTCTGTTTTCTTTTCTTCTTTCTTTTTCTTAGGCTTATTAAATTGAGATAAATCAATTTTATCGCCTGCTATTTTAGGTCCAGAAAGCTTTTGGTATTGTGTTTTCACCTTTTCTTCAACAATCTCTTCCCCTTCAGGTGTTACGATTGTTTTAGCATCAGCCTTTTTAATTTCAGCTTTTTTATCGTCAGCTTTCTTCACTTCCATTTTCTTAGCTTGAACAGGCTTTACCGCTTCTTTCTCCTTTGGAGCTTTCGCTTTTGGAGGTTCTGCTTTTGGAGTTACTACTTTAGGTGCTTTTTTAGCGACGCTTTTCTTCTTAGGCTCTAAGTCTATTTTCCCAATAGTTTTAGGCCCAGTAAGTGTTTTCGCTGCCTTTACAATTTCTTGCTTTGGTGCTTCAGTAACCTCAACTTTTTCTTCTTGCTTGGGAGCTTCAACCTTAGGAGTTTCTACTTTTGGAACACTAACTACTTCTTTTTTCTTAGGGTCTAAATCTATCTTACCAATAGTCTTTGGCCCTGAGAGAGGCTTAGCTGCTTTAACGATTTCTCGCCTTCTAGCGGCTTCTTTTGCTTCTTTTGCCTCTTGCTCCTTTTGCTTAGCTTCAAGTTCTTGTTCACGTTTTACACGTAAGTCTTCCTTCTCTTTAAGCTTAGCTTCACTAACTTCTTGAGAAGCTACTTTTTTACTAGCATCTGTTTGAAACTCATCAGAAAGAATCTTGTAGGTTCCTTCTGAAATTTTCGTAGTCGGGCGCTTCTCTATTTCAATGCCTTTAGAATCCAAAAACTCTACAGCACGATCTAAAGAGATATTTAGCTCACGTAATACTTTATTTAATCTAATCGTTTCAGCCATAAATTGCCTTTAACCTTTAATTTTACTCCAAATATATGTTAATCTTCGAACTCTTCCTTAAGAATTCTAATAACATCTAGAATTGTTTCCTCTTCTAAGTCTGTTCTTTTTACTAAATCTGCAACATCTTGCTCCAATACGCTTTTTGCAGTATCCATTCCAACCTTGCTGAATTCTTCGATTACCCAACCTTCAATTTCGTCAGAAAACTCTCTTAATTCAACATCTTCTTCAGCACCTTCTCTAAACACATCTATCTCATAACCTGTCAGTTGACCGGCTAATCTTATGTTATGTCCTCCGCGACCAATAGCTTTACTTACTTCTTCTGGTTTTAATATCGCTTCAGCACGTTTATTCTCTTCATCTATTTTAATAGAGGTCACCCTTGCAGGACTTAACGCTCTAGTAATATACAGTTGGAGATTTGTTGTGTAATTTATTACATCAATATTTTCATTGCCTAATTCACGAACAATTCCATGAATTCGAGAACCTTTCATTCCAACACAAGCCCCTACTGGGTCAATTCTATCGTCGTAAGAATCTACAGCTACTTTAGCTTTTTCTCCTGGAATTCGCACGACATTCTTAATTGTTATTAAGCCATCGAACACTTCAGGTATTTCAGATTCAAATAATTTCTCTAAAAATTTAGGTGATGTACGAGACATAATAATGGCAGGTTTATTTCCCTTAAGCTCAACACTATCTATAATACCTCTAACATTATCGCCTTTTCTGAAAAAATCTGAAGGTATTTGTTTATCCTTTGGCAGAATAATTTCATTCCCTTCATCATCCAATAAAATCACAGCTCTATGACGTATGTGATGTACTTCCGCTGTATATATATCTCCTTCTAATCCTTTAAATTGTTTAAAAACATTTGTATTATCATGCTCATGAATTTTTGAAATCAAATTCTGACGCAATGCTAAAATCGCACGACGTCCTAAATCTATTAATTTCACTTCTTCAGACACATCTTCTCCCACTTCGAAATCAGGCTCAATCTTGCGTGCTTCCGACAATGTTATTTCTTGATTAGGTTCTTCCACCTCGCCATCTGCTACAACAATTCTATTTCTCCAAATCTCTAAATCACCTTTATCAGGGTTTATAATTATATCGAAGTTATCATCATCTCCAAACTTCTTTTTTAAAGCATTTCTAAAAACATCCTCTAGAATTGCCATTAACGTTACACGATCGATTAATTTATCGTCTTTAAATTCCGAAAACGATTCAATTAACGCAAGATTTTCCATAACTCTTATTTGAATTAAAATTTTATCATAACTTTTGCTTCTACAATGTCGTTGTAAGCAATATTTCTTTTCTTTTGAACAGTCACTTTTCCTTTCCCAACGGGTTTAGGCTCTCTGACTTTCCATGCTACATCAATAGCTTCATCTGAAGCATTTGTAAGTTCTCCTTCTATTGTTTCTGTTTGCATCTTCACTTCTAAGGTACGCCCAACATTTTTCTTATACTGCCTAGGTAACTTTAACGGCGAAGCAGCTCCAGCAGAGGCCACTTCTAGAGAAAAATCCTGTTCTTCTCTATCAATATTATGCTCTATTGCTCTACTAATAAACATACAATCCTCCACTTTAACACCATTATCGCCATCGATAATAATATTAATCAAATTATCGCCAGATACAGAGAAATCTATCAAAAATAAATCTTCTCGTTCTAGCAAAGCTTCTTCTAGTAAATTTTTAACTGTGGTTATAAACATTTTCAAGTATAAAAAGAGGGGACTTCATGTCCCCTCACCTTTTCTTATTTCTTCAACGGTGCAAATATACACATTTTTATTGATTTTCATAACCAATAGAAAATCATTTTTTTTATTAGCTTTAGTATTTCTCATTAATCCTAAAACAGCTATATGAAAAAAATACTAGTTCCTACAGATTTTTCCGACGAAGCAGAAAATGCAATAAAGGTAGCGGCGCAACTCGCAAGAAAACACAACTGTGAACTTATTCTTTTACATATGCTAGACCTCCCCTTAAACCAACTTAGTACCGGTGGACCTCCCGTTGATCTACCTGAAGCTGTTTATTTTATGAAGCTTGCACACAAGCAATTTGAATCCATAATGAAAAAAGAATACTTAAAAGACATTACGGTTCATGAAATGGTTGATTTTCACGACATCTCAAAAGGCATTCTCGAAACTTGCAAAAAACATAATATTGATTTAATTGTTATGGGTTCTCATGGCGCAGATGGGCTAAAAGAAATGTTTATTGGCTCTAATGCTGAAAAAATTGTACGCACTTCGGAAACCCCTGTTTTGGTTATTAAGAACGAACATAAAAATTTCAATATAAAAGAATTTGTTTTTGCATCAGACTTTAAAAAAGACAATAAAGCGACCTACAAACAAGCGATTAAACTCGCGAGAACCTTTAACGCTAAAATACATTTACTTTTTGTTAACACACTCGCTAATTTTACAACTACCGCAAACACTAAAGTTCGAATAAATCAATTCATTGAAAACACAGATTTTAACAACTACACGATTAACATCTATAACGATGAAACTATAGAGAAAGGCATTTTAAACTTTTCCCATATTATAGACGCCGATCTTATTGGAATAAGCACTCATGGAAGGCAAGGCATTGCTCATTTTCTTATCGGTAGCTTAAGTGAAGACATTGTAAACCATGCAAAGAGACCCGTAATTACTTTCAAAATATAAGCACGTCAATGTTTATATTTAAAAATAAAAAAACCCTCCATAAAGGAAGGTTTTCTTGTTGGCCCACTAGGGCTCGAACCTAGACTCTTCTGCACCAAAAACAGACGTGTTGCCAGTTACACCATAGGCCAATAAACGATTGCGGGTGCAAATATAAAACGAATATTGATATCTGCAAAGTTTTTTTGAAAAAATTTTTCACTTCGCTTAACCTTAACTTAAAAACACAACCCATTTAATAATTATTACTAAATTCGCCATCATATATAAACACAAAAATACATGACTTCAATCAACTTAAAAAAATGGAACAACATTTTAGGATGGTTCGCTTTTTTAATTGCATTAATTACTTATAGTTTAACTGTCGAACCTACAGTGAGTTATTGGGACGCGGGAGAATATATATTAACCTCTGCAAAACTGCAAGTGGGGCACCCACCAGGAGCACCCCTCTTTCAAATGCTAGGCGCTATGTTTTCGACTTTTGCATTCGAACCTACCCAAATTGGATTAATGCTGAACATGCTTAGTGCCGTTTCCAGTGCTTTTACCATTTTATTTATGTTTTGGAGTATTAGTCTTTTATTAAAAAAAGTGGTTGGAGTATCCAATTTATCTGATTCTAAAATCAAAGCTATTTTAGGAAGCGCATTGGTTGGAAGTTTAGCCTTTGCATTTACAGATTCCTTTTGGTTTAATGCAGTCGAGACAGAAGTTTATGCTATGGCAACACTTATCATGTCTATTCTATTTTACTTAGCATTACGCTGGGAAGAAGACATGAACAAACCCCGCGGTAATCGCTGGCTTATTCTAATAGCCTTCATTATTGGGCTGTCTTTTGGTGTTCACTTTATGGGCTTATTAACCATTCCTGCCATAGGATTAATCTATTATTTTAAAAACTACAAAACCATAACTTTTGCGAATTTTATAATTGCGAACGTTGTTTCTGTCGCTATTTTGTTATTTATTTTCAAACTGTTAGCACCTAACATTCTACGTTATTTTAGTGTTTTAGAAATTTTCTTTGTTAATACCGTAGGACTGCCATTTAATTCTGGTTCCATTATTGCAGGTTTACTCTTAATAGCTGTTATATATTTAAGCCTAAGATATACGCGTCAAAAAAACTTTACCCTTATAAACACTGGTATTCTTTGTGTCACTTTTATTATTATAGGGTTTTCGTCTTGGTTAATGTTGCCTATTCGTGCCAATGCCAACGTTGTAATCAATGAAAACAACCCTTCTAGTGCAAGAGAATTATTAGCCTACTATAACCTAGAGCAATATCCTGAAACCCATCTTTTTTACGGTCCACTATTTACAGATCAGTTTTCTGGATTGGATGAAGACATCCCCTATGTAGATGACAAGCCTAAGTATGAGAAAGATGAAAAATCAGGAAAATATATCATTGTTAATGATTGGAAAAAAGCAAAACAAAATTACAATTCTAAGCACGCTTCTATTTTACCAAGAATGTGGAGTGGTGAGAATGCCGAAAACTACTTAATGTTTTCTGGTTTTTTAGATTTCAATATTAAAGCAGATTACATAATAGATCCTACAGTTAAAAGAAAAATTGAACAGTTCCTCTATAAGTACGAAAACAAAGAACTTACAGAAACGGAATTCGATCAATTTATGGCAACTTACCAGCAAGAGTTATCCATATACTCTAGCAAAGGCATCAACAATATTAAAGGTCTTATAGCCCAATTTAAAAACGAAGTAGCTAAAGGCAATGTTGACTATGAAGGTTATATTAAGTTCTTAAAAGAATACGGGCAATACATCGATATTGAAAAACCGTCGCTTACATCCAATATAATCTATATGCTAGAATATCAATTAGGATACATGTACTGGCGTTATTTTATGTGGAATTTCACAGGACGGCAAGACGATATACAAGGTAAATATGACAATCATGGTAATTGGATTAGTGGAATTAATGCTTTTGACGCGATGCACTTAGGCCTACCACAAGAGCACTTACCTAGTGATATTAAAAACAACAAAGCCAGAAATACGTATTATTTCCTGCCGTTTATTTTAGGCTTAATTGGCCTCTTTTTTCTATTTAATAAAGACAAAAAAACATTTTGGGTACTCCTGGTATTTTTCTTGTTTACAGGTATCGCCATTCAAGTATACACTAACGTAAGGCCTTTTGAGCCTAGAGAAAGAGATTACTCCGTAGTCGGTTCTTTCTATGTTTTTGCACTATGGATTGGCTTTAGCGTTTATGCTATTTACGATGTTTTACAAAGTAAAATTAAAACCCCTTTTTTAGCACCTGCAATCACATTAGTTTGCCTCATATTAGCCCCTACTATTTTAGCGGCTAATAACTGGGACGACCATGACCGCTCTGGAAAATATACAGCTAAAGCTATGGCTAAAAAATATCTAGATTCTTGTGCAGAAAACGGCATCTTATTTTCTATCGGAGATAACGACACCTTTGCCCTTTGGTATGCCCAAGAAATTGAAGGCTACAGAACAGATGTTCGTGTTGTGAACACTAGCTTATTTCAAACAGATTGGTACATAGACCAAATGAAACGTAAAGCTTATGATAGCGATCCTATACCATCACAATTAACACATGATCAATATAAATTTGGTACACGAGAATACATCATGAAACGTACTTATTATGATGATCCAAAAACAGGTGAATCTAAACCTATTTATAGCAAAGACACCCTATTAATCAAAGATTTTTTGAATTTTGTAACAAGTGATAATCCTAAAACTAAATTTAAAAGCGTTTTAGAATTACAAGGAGAAGACCCTAACCAATACCCTTCTCAATACAGAAATACTAATTATTTCCCTGTAGAGAACATTAGAATTCCTGTAAATAAAGCCGCGGTACTATCTAACGGCATTGTAAAACAAAAAGATGCAGATGAAATAGTTCCTTATATAGATATAAAAATAAAGGAGAACGCGATATACAAACAACGCTTACTAATGTTAGATATTGTAGCCAATAACGACTGGAAGCGCCCAATCTATTTTACTGGAGGCGCTTTTGGTTCAGACGACTACATTTGGATGGAAGACTACTTACAGCTAGACGGTATGGTTTATAAACTCGTTCCCATTGCGACCCCTGTAGACCGAGCTAACCCTTTTGATATGGGACGTGTTGATAGCGAATTAATGTATGAAAAAGTAAAGCATTGGGATTGGGGTAATAGTGGTAGTGATGAAATTTACCACGATCCAGAAACAAGAAGAAACTCTATTACTTACAGAGGCAATTTAGCAAGGCTTATCGAGCAACTAATTACTGAAAAGCAATTAGAAAAAGCAGAAGAAATTGCAGATATTGCAATGACCAATATGCCCGTAGATAAATTTGGCTACTATACGCTTTTAGAACCTTTTATTACAGCGTATTACGAAACTAAGGCTATAGATAAAGCAAGACAACTTTTTAAAGATGTTTCGGTAAAATATCAAGAAAACCTAAAATACTATAGCGAACTTGATTTTAACGACCAAAGGGACAACTTAGTAGAGATATATACCGACTTAGAACGTTATCGCTCTCTAATTATAGTACTTGCTAAATACGATGAAGATTTTGGAGAAAAAGAATTTCTAATTTTCAATAACTACGAAAAACTATTTCAAGATATTTTCCCTCAAGAAGAACAAGAAACTAGAGATATCGATATATCTAGAGATAGCAGTATTATTAATATTGAAGAGTAATTGCATTTTGAATAGTATTCCTATAAAAATACCAAAGATTATAAAACGAATTTTCCCAAACTATGTTTGGGATTTTTCGTCTAATAACAAGACTTTATACTTAACTTTTGATGATGGTCCTACACCAGAAATTACAGAATGGACCTTAAACTTACTAAAACAATACAATGCAAAAGCAACTTTTTTCTGCATTGGTAACAACGTTAAAAACCACCCTAATATTTTCACCGCTATCCTAGAAGATGGACACAGCATAGGGAATCACACCTATGACCATTTAAAAGGCTGGAAAACGTCTAAATCACGCTATATACAGAACGTAAAGAAAGCACAAAACATAATAGACACTACAATGTTAAAACACATAGAGTCTAATAAGAATGCGATTAATTCTAAGACTAAACTTTTCAGACCTCCTTTCGGGAAGATAAAAAACAGTCAAGGCAAAGCTTTAATAAAATTAGGTTACACAATTATTATGTGGAGTGTTATTGCTTTTGATTGGGAACAAAACGTTTCTAAAGAACAATGTTTAAAAAACGTTATTAACCACGCTTCAAACGGTAGTGTTATTGTATTCCACGACAGTATAAAAGCATCAAAAAATATGAGATATAGTCTTCCTAGGGTTTTACAACATTTTAGCGAAAGAGGCTATTGTTTTAAAGCAATACAGCTTTAAATATACTGCTGGATAATACTAATTAATGTATTTGCGTCTTGCTCACCACTTTGCCGCCATTTCATTTCACCATTTTTATAAATAATAAGCGTTGGTAAGCCTTTAACTCTAAGCGCTTCAGATAACTCCTTATTTTTTTCCACATCAATCTTTATCACTTTAGCTTTATCGCCAAGTGCTGCAGCTACATCACGAAGGACAGGATGCATTGCAGTAGATTGCTCATTCCAGTCTGTGAAAAAATCCAGTAACACAGGAATGTTTACATCAATTAATTCTCCAAATTTTGACATTATTTAAAGTATTCGTTTAAGATTGCTTCCTCAAATCTACAATTTTTTAACAACTTATATGTTTTACATACTTGATTTTAAACTGGTTTACTTCCTTTTTTAAGCTCTATCACTGTAATTTCTGGCCAAATCCCAACCCTTCCTGGGTATGCATGAAACCCAAAACCTCTATTTACGTTTATATATTGATTGGCTTCTTTATATATTCCAGCCCATTGCTTATAAATATATTGCACTGGACTCCATTTAAAAATACCTGGTATTTCTATACCAAATTGTAACCCATGTGTATGTCCGCTCAATGTTAAATGATAATGTTCTTTATGTGATTTCACTTCATGTTCCCAATGCGATGGATCGTGACTTAATAAAATTTTAAAATCGGTACTAGAGACAGCTTCCGTTGCTAAATCTAAATCGCCTGCTTTTTTAAAATTTTTACCCCAATTTTCAACTCCAATAATAGCTAAACGGTCGCCATTTTTTTCAAGATACTCACTTTCATTCAACAACAATTTAAAATCAATTTTCTTGTGAATATCTTTTATCGCCTGAAAATTAGCTTCTTTAGCCTCTTGACTTGGCCAAGTTACATATTCACCATAATCATGATTACCAAGTACCGAATACTTTCCATGCTCAGGTGTTTTAATGCGTTTAAAAGTATCAATCCAAGGGGTCATTTCTTCAGCCTTTGTGTTTACAATATCGCCTGTAAACATAATAACATCCGTATCTTGTTGATTAATTAAATCTATTGCATATTCAATTTTTTCTTTATCATCAAAGCTCCCTGAATGGATATCACTTATTTGTGTTAGTTTAAACCCATCAAAAGCTTCAGGTAAATCTTCGAAATGAATCGTATATTTTAAAACCTTATAATTATATTTTCCTTTAAACACACCATACAACAATGATGCAAAAGGAATAGCTGCAATCCCTAAAGCCAGTTTACTTATAAAAACACGTCTGCTTGGCAAATACTTTTCTGAAGTTCCAGAGAAAAAATTATCGGTTAAATAATTATAAGCCCCTACAAAAACACGAATAATATCCTCGCCAAACATTATTACAAAAAGCATTAATTTTGGAACAAACATTAACAAAAAAAGTGCCATCGCTCTCAAGGATGCTGAGTTAGGCCC
This sequence comes from Lacinutrix sp. YIN62, assembly GCF_057219185.1. Classification (NCBI taxonomy): domain Bacteria; kingdom Pseudomonadati; phylum Bacteroidota; class Flavobacteriia; order Flavobacteriales; family Flavobacteriaceae; genus Lacinutrix; species Lacinutrix sp. YIN62. The sequence goes on along the minus strand of NZ_JBXVVH010000019.1, from coordinate 16,175 downwards.
CACACTTCTATCATAATTTAAAAACACAACAGCTAAGTAACCGTAAACAACTATAGATATAATAATATATAGCCAAAACACCCATTGTGTTTTGGAAACTGTTTTTACAGCTTGAAAGGCATAGACATCAATAATTAAAAAAACTATTGCGGGTATTAATAGTCTTAACATAAATAACACATATTTATAACAAAATTAAACATTAAAACAGTGATTTATCTTACTAATTTGTTAAAGGTTTTTAGTTTTAAATCGCGTAACTCCTTTGCATTTGTCTCAAATGTTATCGTTTTAACTCTATTGGGTAATAAATCAAAGAAGTTATCGGAAAAACGCCCTTTTTCTTCACTATACAAGAACACATCTTTTTGCAATGTACTACTTGATAGTGTTATTGAAAACCCTGTTTCTGTTTTTAAAATACTTTGCTTAATATCGCCTTGAAATAACTTCAATTTTTTGTGATTTACGAAATAATAAAGCGCTTTTTCTTCATTGAATGATGAAACAACTAACACTTCCTCTTTTTTAATCCCTAACGTTTTAAGATCCCATTTTTGTTTTATGGCACTACTATTTGCCGCCACCGTTATTGGTCTTGAAAATTGATGTAAAACCTGTCCATTAAAATCCATGATTTCAAGTTTTAAATTGCCTTTATGTTTTTTTAAATCATCATTTACAACATAGGTATTCAATGTATCTCCAATCACTCTCGAAGAAATTAATACGTTTTGGAATGCTTTTTTTGTTTTGTAATGCATGGCTTTCCAATTACCTAAAAAATCGATACTAGACCATGAAACTACTGGCCAACAATCATTGAGTTGCCAGTAAAGTGTTCCCATGTTATAAGGTTTAGCCCTTCGCTGTGCCTCAAACCCCTTTGTCATTCCATTAGCTTGTAATAATTGACTAACATACACATAATCCTCATCATTATCTGGAATTGGGTAATCGCGTGCCATATAGTTCTTTATAATAGCATAGCCTCTTGGATGCTTTTGATGGCTTTTAAAAGCCTCTGAAGATATTGAAGTACTATTATTACCATTTATATATTTTATAGCTTCATAACTTGGAAAAGATTGAAACCCAAACTCACTCATAAAACGTGGCACGGCATCTAATAGGTGTTCAAAAGGGTATTCATCATGCCAAATCCACCAATCATGAGCATCACCTTCTGTTTTATACAGAGGGTTACCTCTCCCATAACGTGGCGAGCTTTCCCAATAATCAATTTCACTGTGATATGTATTTACTATTTGTGGCAATAGCGTATCGAATAACTTAAGATAATTACCCCAAATCTCTTCTTTTTCTACTTCACTTCGTCCTTGTTGCCAACCCCAACGCTGCCACCCTTCTCTATTCTCATTATTACCACACCAAAGCGCAATAGAGCTATGGTTACGCAACCGTTTTACATTGGCTATAGCCTCGTTCTTTACATTATTCAAATACGCCTTGTCTCCAGGATACATCGCACAAGCAAACATAAAATCTTGCCATACCATAATTCCTTTTTCATCACATAACTCATAGAATGTATTGTCTTCATAAATCCCTCCTCCCCAAACACGTAACATATTCATATTACCTGCCACAACATCTCCTAAAAGGCGTTCATAATCTTGAGACTCTACTTGGTTTTGAAAACTGTGTTGCGGTATATAATTGGCTCCTTTTATATAAACAGGCACATTATTAACTTTAAAATAAAAGGTTTCGCCAATACTATCTTTTTCGGTAATTAACGCCACTGTTCTCAAGCCCTTTTTTAAAACATAACGATCCAAGACTCTTTTGCCTTGCTTCACAACAACCTTAAGATTGTAAAGATAGGGATCCCCAATATTATGAGGCCACCATTTTCTTGGATCTTTAATAGTAAAAGGAACAGTAATAATGTTTGAGGTCTGCACTATATTTAATTTAGAATTCAAGACTTCATCAACATATATTTCAACATCCAATGGTTTTTTAATATCTGAACGGACTTCAAGTTGTGCTTCTAACTCAGCAATAGTATCATTCAACACTTTTTGCTTATAATACACTGTTTCTATCTTAAAATCATTCCATGCTTTAAGATTTATAGGCTTTGAAATACCACTAGTAATAAACACTGGCCCCCAATCCCAACCATAATGAAATTGTGGTTTTCTGGTAAAAACCCTATTTCCGGCAGGCAATGTATAAGGTTGCTTTTGCCTTGCAATGGCTTCTACTTTTGCAGCACTTTCAAAAACAACACGTAATGTATTCTCTTGCTTCAGAACGGGCTTTACATCTACTAAAAAAGACTTAAACGCATTTTGAGTTTTCAGTATTTCTTTTTCATTTAAATAAACTGTCGCATACGTATCTAATCCTTCAAAAATTAATTCTAAGTGTTTTTTTAAAAGTGTTTCGTTAGCAACTTTAAATACCGTCTGATACTCCCAATCCTTAGTTGCAATCCATTGTAGTTTTAATTCATTATTTCCTACAAATGGATCCGCTATTATTCCGTTACTAAATAAATCCGAATGGACCTCTCCTGGGACTTGAGCAGCATACCAAACGGAATCTTTTACGCTTTTAAAAGTCCAATTCTGACTTATCGGTTTTATTGTAGGCAAATCATCCGTTTTACAACCAACCATTGCAAAGACGAATAGCACTAAAAAAAATCTATTCATTATCTGTGTTTACTTTATCTAAAATGGCCTTTATTTTTTCTTTATCTGAAGTAACACGCATACGCTCATCAAAAAAAAGATCACTATTCATGGATACATTTGGTCTTTCATTCACTTGTTCTACTCTTGTAGCAGAAGCATGTACTTCTAAAAAATCAGCCTTTTTAAAAAACATTACGTTTTGAGAATGTACTCCTCCTCCTGGCAATATTATTACCCTATTGTTTGATAAAGATTTCATTTGCTTAAGTAGCTCTACACCGTTTATAGCCGATACTTCTTGTCCTGATGACAGCACCCTTTCGACTCCTAAATTTGCTATAATTTCTAAAGCTTTAAGCGGGTTTGGTGTCCAATCGAAAGCTCGATGAAATGTAAATGGCAATGGCCTTGACAATTCAATTAAGATTTTTGTACGTTCAACGTCTACAGTATTGTCCTTATTTAAAACCCCCGAAACAATTCCCTGGCAGCCTAAATCTTTACAAAGCTGAATATTACGTTTCATAGCCTCGAATTCTGCTGTCGAATATGTAAAATTACCGCTCCTTGGTCGTATCAATATAAAAACAGGAATAGACAAAGCTTCTAAAACGCCTTTTATTAAACCATAACTTGGCGTTATACCGCCTATTGCTAATTCACTACACAGTTCTATACGATGTGCCCCTGCGCGTGCTGCATTAATTGCAGATTCATACGAGCTGGCACAGATTTCTAACACCATTCTTTACTCTATTTTTAATGACTTATTAATTTATGATAATTTCATCAATAAATGTCCATGCCTTATAACCGCTACCTTGCATCCCTTCAGGAATAACACCGTAATTCGGTATTCTCAGTACAATTGTCTGGGTTTGTATATTATTGAAATGAGATTTAAAATCTACAATCAAAGGCTCTGAATCTAAAGAAAATGCTTTAAAATCGACCCCATTAAAAGAGACCTCAACTGTTTTTGGGGCATATATCCATTGCCCATTCGCATTATAAAACCGTGTAGTTATACTATTCACTTCTGTTATGTTTCCTAAGTCTATAGTTACCATTACATCTTCTCCAGAAAAACCAAGCCATTCCTTATCTCCATAACGCGCATCACTTCCGCTAATACCATTAATCAAGCCTGCTTTACCACTTCCAATATAGGCTTTATGTGGTTTGGGTATCAAGCTAATGTTTTTCCCTACAGCTTTATGATAATTAAATTCCTGTGTTAAAATGTTACCTAACGCAACTTCCTCATTAAAAACAGCCGCCTTAAGTACCATACTTTTAGTTATAGGTATTAATGTATCATAGCGCTTAGATGTCCCAACAGGTACACTCCCGTCTAAAGTATAACGAATAGTATTATTTTTAGTCGTTGTTTTTAATTTAAACCCTTTTTTATTCTCTTTAGAAATCAATTCCGATTTTACCTCATATAAATGATTTGCATAGTTAATTCCCAAGACCTCTAATCGCTTATTAAATACCGCTACCCGAGAAACAAATTCGTTATAATTCTTTTTATTGCCCTTTGACCAAACCACTTCACTCATTGCCATAATACGTGGAAAAACCATATATTCTACTCGCTCTTCAGTTGGCATGTATTCCGTCCACACATTACCTTGCGCTCCCAATATATAGCGCTGTTCCGCGACATTTAAGGCCTCAGGAATAGGATTAAAGTTATACACCTTCTCTAAAGGCAAAAACCCTCCTATTGCAATAGGTTCGCCCTCATTTGTAGATTGATAATAATCAAAATAACAATGAGATGTTGGCGTATTAATAACATAATGCTTCTCTTTAGCTGCTGCTACAGCCCCAGCGGTACCTCGCCATGACATTACGGTGGCATTTGGTGCCAACCCGCCTTCTAATATTTCGTCCCAGCCTATAATCTGCCTCCCCTTACTATTTAAATACTTTTCAACCCGTGAAATAAAATAGCTTTGCAACTCATGTTCATCTTTTAAACCTTCTTCTTTTATTCTTCGCTGACAATTATTACAAGCCTTCCATCTTGTCTTTGGAGCTTCGTCTCCTCCAATATGAATATACTTACTAGGGAACAATGCTAAAACCTCATCTAAAACGGCTTCAATAAACATAAATGTGTCTTCTTTTGTACAATAGATATTCTCAAAAACACCCCATTTTGATGCAACAGCAACAGGCGCTCCAGTACAACCAAGTTCTGGATATGCTGCCAATACTGCTTGTGAATGGCCTGGCATTTCAATTTCCGGGATTATAGTAACGTTACGATTGCTAGCATATTTTACAATTTCCTTTATTTCTTTTTGTGTATAAAATCCCCCATATTTCTTTCCGTCGAATCGGTGAGGCTGATCACTATAATGCCCTATCAACGTTTCTTTTCTAAATGCTGAAATTTCATTAAGTTTTGGATATTTTTTAATCTCGACACGCCAGCCTTGATCTTCGGTTAAATGCCAATGAAATGTATTCATTTTTAACATCGCCAAAGCATCAATATATTGCTTAATAAAGACTATTGAAAAAAAATGACGGCCAACATCTAAATGCATCCCTCTATATTCAAATTGAGGCGCATCTTCAATCTTTAAACATTGAATAGCCACTTGTTTTTCTTTAAATTTTCCATTTTCAAAACTTACAGGAAGTAATTGCCTCAAAGTTTGCACCCCATAAAATGCGCCTTGATCTGTAGCAGCTATAATTTTTATCGCTTTAGAAGAAATTTCTAATTGATATCCTTCCTTATTTAATACTAGACTATCCTTTACAAAGGAAATAACATTCTCCCCAACTGTTTTTTTTAATTCAATTCGATGAGAATTATTTATATAAGATTCTAAAAACCGAGCCGACACTTTAAACTCTTCATTAAACTCCAAATGTGTTTTAGAACTTAATACAAATTGCCCTTCAAAAACCTTTTGCTTTAAAGGGATAGGAATTACATTTGGCGTAACAACCTCCAAAGAAGCCTCCTTACAACTAAAAACAATACCGATAAAAATTAAAACAAGGAATAATCTATTGCTATGCATTTTCTTATATTAGATGCCATAAATGTACTAATCTATTTTTAATGACGCTTAAACCCATTCTCGTTTTTATTATCCTACTGCTATGCGTTTCCTGTAAAAAAGCAGTAGATAATACCCCTGCCGTAAAAGACAAACCATTAATCACTTATGTAAATCCTTTTATAGGCACAGGTGGTCATGGTCATACTTATCCTGGAGCTACTTTGCCTTTTGGAATGATGCAACTTAGTCCAGACACAAGACTAGATGGCTGGGACGGCTGTTCGGGTTATCATTATAGCGATTCATACATCTATGGGTTTTCGCATACACACCTGAGTGGCACTGGAGTAAGTGATTATGGTGATCTTTTATTAATGCCGACCAATGACGTTAATTTTAATAATGGTGCTAATGGCAAAAAAGGATATAGAGCATCATTTTCTCATAACAATGAAAAGGCTAGTCCTGGATATTATCAAGTACACTTGGACAGCACCAATATAGATGTTGCCTTAACCGTTTCTAAACGCAGTGGAATACACAAATACACGTTTCCTTCTGCTAAGGATCAAATCCTTATTTTAGACCTTGAACATCGCGATGAATTACTTTCTGGTAATATCGAAATGATTTCAGATTACGAAGTGACTGGCTACCGTCATTCAAAAGCGTGGGCTACTAATCAAAAACTCTTTTTTTACATCAAATTTTCTCATCCTATAATAGATGGGGAAACAGGATATAGTCTAGCTCCAAACAAAGCGAAAAAAGCCTTTTTTAAATTTAAAAACCCAAACAACGAGCCTGTTTATGTTAAAATAGGAATCTCTGCCGTAGACGAAACAGGCGCCAAAAATAATTTTAAGGAAGAAATAGAGAACTTTTCCTTTGAGCAAATTAAAACAAAAGCTGAAAACAACTGGGAAACGCAATTAGCTAAAATCGTTATAGAAAGTAACAACAACGATTATAAAAGTAATTTTTACACCGCAATGTACCATGTCGCTATTGCCCCCAATTTATATCAAGATGTTGATGGGCGTTACCGTGGTATGGATTTAGAGATTCATAAAACTGAGGCTTTTGATTACTATACTGTATTTTCACTTTGGGACACTTATCGTGCAGCACACCCTTTATACACAATTATTGATCAAAAAAAAACCAACGATTTTATTAATACTTTTTTAGCAAAGCATAACGAAGGCGGCATTATGCCCATTTGGGATTTAGCAGGCAATTATACCGGTTGCATGATTGGCTACCATGCTGTTCCTGTTATTGCTGACGCTTATCTAAAAGGCATAAAAGACTACGATACAGAAAAAGCAATGCAAGCGATGCTACACAGTGCAACACGTGATAAACTAGGGCTAGAAAGCTACAAATCCTTTGGATTTATTCCAGTAGAAAAAGAAAGTGAATCGGTTTCAAAAACCTTAGAATATGCCTATGACGATTGGACAATTGCACAAATGGCTAAAGCGATGCAAAAACCAGAAATATATAAAACCTATACAAAACGAGCGCAATACTACAAAAACATTTTCGACCCCGAAACTCAATTTATGAGAGGTCGTTTTCGCAACACATGGTTTGCACCTTTTGATCCTTATGAAGTAAATTTCAACTATACCGAAGCTAACGCATGGCAATATAGCTATTACGTGCCCCAGGACATTTCTGGATTTATAAATTTACTTGGAGGCAAGAAACAATTAGAATCAAATTTAGATAAACTATTTATTGCCGAAGACAAAACTTCTGGAAGACATCAAGTAGATATTACAGGATTAATAGGACAATATGCCCATGGCAACGAACCAAGTCACCATATGGCTTACCTCTATAATTTTGTAAACAAACCATACAAAACTCAAGAAAAAATACACCAAATATTAACAACATTGTACACCAATACCCCTGATGGTATTTCAGGAAATGAAGATTGCGGGCAAATGAGCGCTTGGTATATTTTTAGCGCGTTAGGATTTTACCCTGTTACACCTGCTTCGAACACATATATTATTGGAACTCCTTTATTTAAAAAAGCAACCATTTCTTTAGAGAACGGGAAACAGTTTACAATTAACGCAACCAATATTAGTGATACAAATAAATATATTGATTACGTATTACTTAACGGTAAACAACTCAACACTACCTTTATTACTCATAACAACATTATGGAAGGTGGCCTTTTAGAGTTTGTTATGACCAACACACCTTCCACTTGGGGCACAAAAGAAGGAGAAGAACCTAAAACAGCAATCTCTGAACATTTAATTGTTTCGCCGCCGTTCATCGCAAAAGGAAAAACAGCTTTTAACGGCTCTACTACAATAACACTACAGAGCAATACCAAAGACGCCATTATCTATTATTCTACAGATAATACTCCTTTAAAAAAATATAAAAAGCCCTTTACAATTTCTGAAGCATTAACACTAAAAACTTATTCTGAATTAAAGGAACAAAAAAGCCCAACCATTGCGACTTCTTTTTTTAAAATAGACCCCAATTTATCGCTTAAACTAGAAACAGAATATGCCAACCAATACAATGGTGGCGGGAAAGACGCCTTAATAGACGGCATTGTAGGAGCTGCAGATTTTAGAACAGGAACCTGGCAAGGTTACTTTGATAAGGATGTTATAGCAATAGTAGATTTAGGAAGCATAAAAGATATAAACACCGTTAGTATTGGGTTTTTACAAGATCAGCGCTCATGGATTTTTTATCCAACAAAAATAGAATGCCTCGTCTCTAAGGATGGGAAAAAATTCATCCCTTTTGCAAAAAGTCAAGAGGTAAAAACTATAAACCCTTCAGAAAAAGTTACCATAAAAAACATAACCTTTAAACAAAATAAAGCAAGTTACCGATACGTCAAAGTCATTGCAAAAAAGCTTGGTGCATTACCAGAATGGCATTTAGGCTACAAACATAATGGCAGGAGTTGGCTATTTGTAGATGAGATCGATATTAAATAACCTGTCCTTTTACAATTAACAACGCCTATATTTAAATCTATTTTTAGAACCCTAATTTTCACCTTTTTTTAGTCTGAAATAACAAATCGAATTATGAATAACCAAAACAACAAATCAGCATTAACTACTCTAGTCACCGTTTTCTTTTTCTGGGGATTTATTGCAGCATCAAATGGTGTTTTTATCCCATTTTGTAAAACCTATTTTAATATTGATCAATTTCAATCTCAATTAGTCGAATTCGCGTTTTATGGCGCTTATTATATCGGCGCACTCCTTTTATTTATCATTTCTGGATCTATAAAAAAAGACATTATAAATTCTTGGGGATATAAAAAGGGAATCATATACGGGTTACTTTTATCTGCTATTGGAGCTTTTATAATGTATCCTGCTACCGCTGGAGCCGAGCAAGGTCAAACTCAAGTTTTTTACTTCGTATTAGTTGTTTTATTTATTGTTGGCCTTGGCTTTTCCTTACAACAAACAACAGCCAATCCTTTTGCTATAGCATTAGGAGACCCTAAAACAGGCTCCCATCGTTTAAATTTGGCTGGTGGAATTAATTCTTTCGGCACCACTATAGGCCCCGTAGTAGTTTCCCTCATTCTTTTTGGATCTGCCGTAAGCGGAGAAGAACTTACAACAATGATTAAAAATAATGAAATAAAACTAACAACTATTCAGGCCCTATATATAGGTGTTGGTCTTTTATTTCTACTAGCTGCTGCTTTGTTTCATTTCTCTAAAAAACTCCCTGCTTTAAAATCAGACACAGCATTCGAACCTGCTAACAAAGCCCGCAACTTACTCATTGCATTAACACTGATTATTATAGCGTGTTTCGGATACATCTTTAGCACCTATTCTGGGTCTCAAGAAACAGCTTCAGAAAGTTTAGAACAAACGCGTTTAATTCTATTATTTGTAGCGCTATTTGCGGTCATCGCTTCAATATTTATAGCTCGCAGCCTTTCAGCAAAAAAAGCCGATGGTTGGGGCGCTATGAAATACCCGCAACTGGTATTAGGCATGTTAGCGATCTTTACATATGTTGGTGTAGAAGTAACAATAGGAAGTAACCTAGGAGAATTATTAAAACAAGTGAGTGATGAAGTAAAAAACCTTAACCCTTTAGGCTTGCCTGTTTTTAATGATGCTGAGATTGCACCATTCATCTCATTATACTGGGGAGGCTTAATGATTGGACGCTGGGTTGGAGCCATTACTGTTTTTAATCCTAGTAAAGGCTTAAAAAAAGGCTTATTAATTATTGTGCCCTACATTGCTTTTGGTGTTATCTTATTAGTAAATTTTGGAAAATACTCTATAACTGAAATATTATTATTTTGCATTTGTATCGCCGTTCAAATTGCAGGCTTCTTTATTGCAAAAGACAACCCCGTAAAGAGCCTTAAAATATTTAGTTTACTCGGCGTATTTGCAATGCTAATAGGACTGTTTACCTCTGGAAACCTAGCGCTATTTGCATTCTTATCTGGTGGACTATTTTGTTCTATTATGTGGCCTTGTATTTTTACATTAAGTATTGCTGGCTTAGGAAAATACACTTCGCAAGGCTCTGCATTTTTAATTATGATGATCCTTGGTGGTGCTATTATTCCGCCTTTACAAGGTAAAATTGCAGATATTTTTAGCATACAATCCTCTTACTGGATTGCTGCCATCTGTTTTGGATACTTATTATTTTATGCCTTTAAATCAAAAAGCATCTTAGACAAACAAGGAGTTGCTTATTAAGGCTTTCTAATCTAAAAAATTAAGGGCTTATAAGTTTTACCTATAAGTCCTTTTTTATTTCTAATACGCCTTTAGTTTTGGTTATACTTAGCAAAAATAAAACCGATCAAGACCAAACAGTTTTTCTATAATTAATTAAAAAATGATACCTTGTAGATTAAATAAACTACGATAATGAAACGCAGAGATTTTTTAAAAAACGCCTCTTTAACAGGCCTTAGTTTAGCCGTTGGAAGCACGCTATCTGACGGTAAAGATAGCCTTGTTTCGCAAAATTTGGAAACTAACGACACACTCACAAACAGCAAAAAGGTTTCACTACCTATAGTTATTGCTACTTGGAATGTTCCTAATGCAACAGCTAAAGCCGGTGCTACACTGCTAGCAGGAGGCTCCTTATTGGATGCTCTAGAACAAGGCTGTAGGGTTGAAGAAGCAGACACTAACAATCAATCTGTTGGTAAAGGTGGACGACCAGATAGGGATGGCAACGTGACATTAGATGCTTGCATAATGAACAAATATGGAGATTGTGGCGCCGTTGTTTATATGCAAAATATTACTCATGCTATCTCGGTTGCTAGAAAAGTTATGGAAGAGACTCCACATGTAATGCTTGCAGGGAAAGGGGCCGAGGATTTCGCTGTTTCTAAAGGAATGCAGAGAGAAAACCTTTTAACAGAAGCCTCTAAAAAACAATGGCAAGAATGGTTAATAGATGCCAAATATAAACCCATCATAAATATTGAAAACCATGACACCATAGGCATGTTAGCTATGGATAAGAACGGGGACCTCTCTGGCGCATGTACCACTAGTGGCTTGGCCTACAAAATGGGTGGCCGCGTAGGTGATTCGCCTATTATTGGATCTGGATTATTTATAGATAATGAAGTTGGCGGTTGTGTTGCCACTGGCATGGGCGAAGAAGTAGTAAAAACTGTTGGCAGTTTTCTTGTTGTTGAATTAATGCGTCAAGGAAAATCGCCTCAAGAAGCTTGTGAAGAAGCCATTAAGCGCATTGTAAACAAACCAAACAGTAATTACAAAAAATTTCAAGTTGGCTATATTGCCATAAATAAACAGGGCATAACAGGTAGTTTTTCTATTCATCAATGGTTTAGCATGACCAAATTTCAAGATGGTGAAAACAAAAACTTCCAGTCTAAATTTATTGTAAAAGCTTAACAAAGTTAAAAAAACACAAACTCATTTATAAATTAAAAGCAGAAGTCGCCTACTAAAAATCAAGCTTTACTTATAATAAGCAGCATGCTTTTTATTAACACGTTCTCGCTCTTTAAAAGCAGAAGTTTTGTATTTTGCGGCCTATCTGTTTTTAGGTAAACTCTAGCCCTTTTTTAAAGCTCTAGAATTTGCTTATATAAACCTTATTTTTAACATAACATTTCTACAATGTCTGATCAAAAACGTCTTTTTTTAGTTGATGCCTTCGCATTAATTTTTCGTGGGTACTATGCCTTTATTAAAAATCCTAGAATAAATTCTAAAGGGGTAGACACATCAGCGGTAATGGGGTTTATGAATTCGTTATTAGATGTTATAAAGCGCGAACGCCCAGACCATCTAGCGGTATGTTTTGATAAAGGAGGTAGTGTAGATCGCGTTGAAATGTTTGAAGCTTACAAAGCTAATCGCGATGAAACTCCAGAAGCCATAAAAATTGCGATTCCCTTAATTCAAGACATTTTACGCGCTATGCACATTCCTATTATGGTAAAATCGGGTTTTGAAGCCGATGATGTTATTGGAACCTTAGCTAAAAAAGCAGAAAAGGAAGGCTACAAAACCTTTATGGTCACCCCAGATAAGGATTTTGCACAATTGGTCTCTGAAAATATCTTTATGTATCGCCCTGTATTTGGCGGAGGATATGAAACATGGGGCATTCCAGAAGTACAGAAAAAATTTGAAGTTACCGACCCCATACAAGTGATAGACTACTTAGGAATGATGGGAGATTCTTCAGACAATATTCCCGGCTTACCTGGTGTTGGCGAGAAAACGGCTAAAAAATTCTTAGCAAAATATGGCAGTATGGAAAACCTTTTAGCCAATACACACGAACTAAAAGGTAAAATGAAAGAAAAGATAGAAGCCAATCGGGAGCTAGGATTACTTTCAAAAAAACTAGCAACAATTATGTTGGATGTTCCTGTAACATTTAGCGCCAAAGATTTCGAAATGTCGCAACCGGATATTCCTGCTGTAACCACTATTTTTCAAGAGTTAGAATTTAGACGCTTAATAGATAATTTCACCAAAACATTTAGCCCCACAGAAGCCTCTCCTGCATCTAATAAAGCAGACACTCAAACTATTACTAAAGCACAAACCGCTGCGGGCGCAGGTCAATTCTCTTTATTTGGAGGAGATCCCTCGGGAGCGAAAACAACAGAAACTACAAAAGAGTTCTCAAGAAAAACAGCAACAACAACGCCACATTTTTATCAAAGTATCGTCTCTGGAATCGCCTTAAAACTGTTCCTCAAAAACCTAATGAGTCAAACCAGTGTGTGTTTTGACACAGAAACAACAGGCTTGAATCCCTTAACAGCAGAATTGGTAGGCATTTCCTTTTCTTGGGAGGCTAAAAAAGGGTTTTACATTCCGTTTCCTGAAAATAAAGATGAAGCTCAACAGCTTATAGAGCAACTCAGACCCTTCTTTGAAAATGAAAAGATTCAAAAAATTGGACAAAACCTTAAATACGACATTAAAGTACTACATAAATACAACCTTTCTGTTAAAGGGCCTTTGTTTGATACAATGCTAGCACATTATCTAATCAATCCAGATATGCGCCATAATATGGAGGTACTCGCCGAGACGTATTTAAACTACTCGCCTATAGCCATAACAACACTTATAGGTAAAAAAGGAAAGCAGCAGCTTTCTATGCGAGAAGTCCCCTTAGATAAATTAACAGAGTATGCTGTTGAAGACGCAGATATTACATTACAATTAAAAGAACATTTCCAAAAAGAATTGGGGGATGCTAATACACAAAAGCTATTCAACGATATAGAAATACCTTTATTACGTGTTCTAGCTGCAATGGAATTAGAAGGCATTAATTTAGACCTTCCCTTCTTAAATTCGCTTTCGGAAGCATTAAACAACGATATTAAAGCTTTAGAAGCTAAAATTTACACTCAAGCTGGAGAGGAATTTAATATTGCCTCACCAAAACAATTAGGTATTGTTTTGTTTGAAAAGTTAAAATTAGTGAGCAAGCCTAAAAAAACAAAAACAGGTCAGTATTCTACTGCCGAAGATGTACTTTCTTTCTTAGCCAAAGATCATGAGATCATCCAAGACATATTAGATTATCGTGGGTTATCCAAACTAAAAAGTACTTATATTGACGCTTTGCCAACACAGGTAGACACACACACTAATCGCGTGCATACAGATTATATGCAAACGGTTGCTGCTACAGGACGCTTGAGTAGTAATAATCCTAATTTACAAAACATCCCCGTACGCACAGCACGCGGAAGACAGGTTAGAAAAGCCTTCGTTCCCAAAAACAAAGACTACGTTTTACTGGCTGCCGATTACTCTCAAATAGAACTCCGTATTATTGCTGCCTTAAGTGATGAAGAAACCATGATTACAGCTTTTAAAAACGGAGAAGACATTCATGCCGCTACCGCTGCAAAAGTATTTAACGTTCCTTTAGAAAACATTACTAGAGAACAACGTAGTAACGCTAAAACCGTGAATTTTGGAATCATATATGGTGTTTCAGCCTTTGGACTAAGTAATCAAACTAATTTATCTAGAAGCGAGGCAAAAGCACTTATAGACACCTATTATGAAACCTATCCGAAACTACGTAAATACATGAGTGATCAAGTCCATTTTGCGCGCGAGAAGGGTTATGTACAGACTGTTTTAGGGCGTCGCCGTTACCTCAAAGACATTAACTCCCGTAATGCTGTTGTTAGAAGCGCAGCAGAACGTAATGCTGTAAACGCCCCTATACAAGGGAGTGCTGCCGACATTATAAAAATAGCGATGATTAACATTTATAATAAACTAGAAATCGGAAATTATAAAACCAAAATGTTATTGCAAGTGCATGACGAATTAGTATTTGACGTTTATAAGCCCGAATTAGAAACAATGAAACAGTTAATTAAAGTAGAAATGGAAAATGCTTTTGAATTAAAAGTCCCATTAGATGTAGAATTGGACACAGGCTTAAACTGGCTAGAGGCCCATTAATTTAAGTTTTTCTTACAATTAATACCGTATCGTTTGAGAAGCTCATCCAAGCAAAATCGTAAATCCAGTGGTATACTTTATCATTTTTGTTCGTGTGATAGTGCGTTAAGTAATTAAATCGAAATTGCTTTTCTTCTAAAATTATTCGTGATACTTTTTTCTGCACACGATTCTTCCCCATAACTTCAAGAAGAATAGACCGGTTTCGATGTAAAATACGGTCAATTTTTATTGAAGCCTTTAAAGTCACACGTCTTAAATTGGTGTGATAATAATTTTTACACCTTAAAGAGCAAAACAACTTATCACTTCTACCAAGAATATCTTTTTTACAAATTTTACATTTTTTACTACTCAAAACACTGGTTATTATTGATTTTCACATTAGTCGTTTTTAACGGTTAATATACAACTAATATTTTAACACACTAAAAATCAAACAAAAAAGACTTATTTTTACATTATGGCCATATGTACTGAAATCGCAAAAAAATTAAAACGAAAAAACTATTCAAAGAGTACTCAAGACACCTATTTACACTACATTAAAAACTATCTGGATTTCTGTAACGAAAAAAAACTTAACTCTTCCAGTAATATAGAGTCATTCATACAACAATTAATTTCAAAAAAACGTTCAATAAGCACCCAAAACCAAGCTATTAATGCAATTAAATTCTATTTAGAAAACATACTTCTATTAGATAAAGTTTATTTAAAAATAGACCGTCCTTTTAAACCCGTTTTTTTACCCACAATTCTTTCATTAGAAGAAGTTAAACGTCTTTTTAACAATACCCAAAATAAAAAACACAAAACCATACTTAAAACCATTTATGGTTGCGGTTTAAGAATAAGTGAAGTTATAAACCTAAAAATTAAAGATATTGATAGCGCTAGAAATTGTATTATAATTAAACAAGCCAAAGGTAAAAAGGACAGGCTTGTTCCATTACCCCAAGAATTATTATTAGAATTAAGGCTCTATTATAAAATCTATAAACCTAAAACATACCTGTTTGAAGGTGTTTCCCAAAAAACAAAGGAAACCACCAGTATTCCATATTCGACATCTAGTATTAGAGCGTTTCTAAAACTCGCAGTTAAAAAAAGTAAAATTCTGAAAAAAGTCACACCACACACCCTACGACACAGCTATGCTACGCATTTATATGAATATGGAGTTAACCTAAGAAGCATTCAAGTATTACTAGGTCATAATAGTAGTAAAACTACCGAAAAATACACCCATGTATCCAATGTACATATAAATAAAACACCTAGCCCCTTATCTTTTCTATAAAAATTAAAACTATATTGCATAAGGAATATAAGTGCAAGTGAGTTGCACTTATACAATAGTTAGGCTTAATTAGAAAAAGATGATGAGCATCAAGAAAATAATTCAAAAATCAATATTCTTTACACCTTTTTATTTTGGTATTGTAATTCTATATAATCTTGTT
>NZ_JBXVVH010000018.1:0-77248 GCF_057219185.1 Lacinutrix sp. YIN62 | reverse complement strand
TTCATCCTGAGCCAGGATCAAACTCTTCATCGTTAAATCTTAAATATTGTTTAACAATTAAGGAACTTTTCTAAGTACTCAAAATGGTTTATTCTCTTTTTGTAACTAACATCGTTTCCAATGTTAATCTACGCTGTCAATTCAATATGTTTATGAACTTTTATTCTTGTTTGTTTCGCTTAACTACTTATTCCGTTAGCGGGGTGCAAATATAAAACCCTTTTTCGTCTCTCACAATGTTTTTATTTGTTTTTTTTAAAGTTTTTTCTTGAAATTATTATAACTTATTTATTTTTAAATATTTACGGTTTAAAAAGTATTTATCCTTTTTTAGTTCATTGATACATTCGGCATATCTATTAAAACAATTCTAACTTAATTAGATATTCTTACCTCCTTAAAAGAGGCGCTTTAGAAAACATTTTGAGTTGCCCTTAATTTTGCTATATATATGAAATTCGAATGTTTCAATTGTAAGATAATTTATGAACGTTGTACTATAAAAAGAAATCCCATACGATTCCAAATCGTATTGCAAAATCTCGATAGGGATTATTTGGAGCAGAGTAATAGTCGTAACCTGTAAAAGAGGCATTAAAATGCTCTGCCATTAAATAGATTCTTGTTTGACGTATTCTTGCATTTACAAAGAAATCCAATCTTGGAAACCCCCCAAACTTTTGTTCGTTTTGCACATAAAACTCTGCCAATAGTGGATCGTATCCATTCATATTATACGTTGTGAAATAATTAAACGTCACACCTGTTTGCAAATACATTGCTCTTTTAAACAAATGATCTGAATAATACAGCGTATTTCTTGTTATTATTTCTGGCACATTAAACACCTTATTTTCATCCGCTACACTTTGATACATTACCGTGTTATCTAAAGCAAATTTCCCGTATTTTATTTCTTTATTTGCTTTTACTCTTAGGTAAGTTATAGTTTTATCATTTTGAAAAGGCTTTACATTGCCTGTTTCATTTTTAGTAAAATACACATAATCATTTATGGTAGATAAATCTACAGACAAATTCATTAGCTTATTTGATTTTATACTGAAAGCCAATCGTTGTGTTTTAATGTTCTTAAAACTATTCTGCCAGTTGTAGTTTACATAACTGCTTTGATTTAACAATGCATTATAATTTGGTGCTTTAGAGCTATTATTAATTTGCCCTCCTAATTTAATATCATCGCTAAGCCTATACTCCACTTCGCCTTCAACAAAATTACCTTCAAAATCTCCTGAGACATTCACTCCTCCCGCTCCTTTTATATGTAAGTTACTTATTTGTTTTTCATATTTACCGCCTAGAGAAAACACCTCTCCTTTTAACCTATTAGTTATAGTGTTTCCGTCTAGAATTACAATTTTATCATAGCCGTAGTTATAATTATTATGACTTGCATTAAACTGTAATGCGCCCAGCATATCGTTTTTATAATTCAATTGCAATTCATTATAAAACTCTTCTAAAGCCACCCTATCTCTTAATAATAACGATTGAAATGCAGCTCCAAAAAAATCGTTGGCATTCGCTTGATCAAAAGTATAATTCTTATCCTTAAACAACATTACATGTCTTAAATCCAACTTGCCTTTTGTAATAGCATAACTTTGATTAAGATAAAACCGTTTTCCTTTTAATACATTTTCAGCATCTTCAAAATTCACCTCCAAGACCCCTCTATCTTTAAAATCGGAATCTCCAGATTCAAAAAAGATAAGATTATCATCTTTTAAACCGCCATTCTCTTGATTCAACAAATCTTGAGAAACAAAATGAGCATTGAACACATAACGCTTATCCTTTGTTTTGTAGCTAGAGGTAAATCTAAAGTTCCCTGTACTGGTTAATATATGTTGGTAATTCCCTAAGGACCGAAGGCCTTTATAAGCTATTGAAAAATTAAACTGTTCTGATGTATTAATGGAAAATAGCGCATCTAATAACTGCCCTTGAGAAAATGCCGATTTGTAAAACAGGTTTGTATATGGCGTAGGCACATTATAATACTTAATATCTTCTACCTCCATAAAGTTAAAATGCCTTGCTCTAGCTCCAAACTCTGGCATTAAACTGGTTTCTTCTGTATTATAACTTAAGGTGTTATAAGATTGGCCTATATTAGAAAATGACATCAATCCGAAATCATCTTTTCGTAAATAGTTGAACTTGTGTTCTTTTTTTATGGTCAAGGTTGTATCGACATAAGTTGTATCGTTTACATAAGAAATAATAAGGTAGTCTGTAATTTTAGCCTCTTTGCTC
Organism: Lacinutrix sp. YIN62; assembly: GCF_057219185.1. Taxonomy (NCBI): domain Bacteria; kingdom Pseudomonadati; phylum Bacteroidota; class Flavobacteriia; order Flavobacteriales; family Flavobacteriaceae; genus Lacinutrix; species Lacinutrix sp. YIN62. Next base: position 74,968 of record NZ_JBXVVH010000018.1, on the reverse strand, counting down.
TTTACATTTTTATTATTCGTATTTTTACTTCGCTTGCTTAAAGAATCATTAGCGGAACGTTTAAGTTCCTTTGACGCTTCCTCTTCTTTTGTAAGCAATTCTTTCTCCTGAGCATTTAGTCCAGAAAAGAAACCCAATAAAAAGACTCCTAAAATTATTTTATTCTTCAAATCATAATTATTTTTAAACCCAGAAACATTAAAACAGCACCGTTTCTCTGTTCATTGGATTTTTTTGCCAAAAATAAGAAATATCTCAAATGGTTTTTCATTTTCTATCAATAAACACATAATTACAATATATAACACCATTATAATGTTAAGAATTATATAAATGCTAAAATTAAATTACGCTAACATTGCTTTAGAATGCGGTACAGATGAAGCTGGTCGTGGTTGCCTTGCAGGCCCTGTTACTGCTGCTGCTGTAATTCTACCACTAGATTTTAAAAACGCCGTATTGAATGATTCTAAACAGCTAAGTAAAAATAAGCGCGAATTGCTAAGGCCTGTAATAGAATCTGAATCTACATCCTTTGCTTTTTGTCACGTTTTTGAAGCTGAAATTGATGCTATTAATATTTTAAATGCATCTATTATAGCCATGCAGCGTAGTATTCTAAAATTAAACCCTTTACCAAAATTTATTATTGTAGATGGTAACAGGTTTAAACCTTTAAATAATATCCCGTTTGAAACCATTGTTAAGGGAGACAGTAAATTTATGAGTATTGCTGCTGCTTCCGTTTTAGCAAAAACATATCGTGATGATTATATGAATACGATACATAAAGAGTTCCCTATGTACAACTGGAAACAAAACAAAGGGTACCCAACAAAAGAACATCGAGAAGCCATAAAAAAATACGGCCCTAGCAAATACCATAGAAAAAGCTTTAAACTACTGCCTGAACAGCTAAAATTGAAACTTTAGTTTTTACAAAAAAAAACAAATAGGTATTTTTACAAAAACATTTTACATCAAGATGAAAAACATTTGGTACAGTATTATTCTTTCAGTAATCTTATTAGGTTGTAATACTAAAAATAAAAATGCTACTATTTACGATTTCATTCCTAATGATGCTTCTGTAGTTCTCAATGTAAACACCATTGAAAGTTTAAAAAGCAATTTAAACAATAGTGATTTTCTTGAATCCATAGCGACTTCTACAACTTACGAGAAGGCTTCTGATGTATTTTCTAACCTAAGGTATTTAAACACAGTTCATCCAACTTTAATTTCACTAGTAAAAGGCAAAAATGACAGTCTACATTACCTATTTTCAACAAAAGCAACTCAAAATGTTTTTTTAACAGATTCCATTCCTGATCTTATTTCTACAGATATTATTATTGGAAAATATAATGCTAAAAAAACAACATACAATACTAATAATGCTATTTACACCTTTATTAAAGATAGTATTTTAATAGGGACTTCTAATCCAGCTCTTTTAGAATCTGTTCTAAACCAAAAAGAAGACCATACTATAATTCGCAAAATGCTAAGTACTACAAATACGAATAACCATTTATCAATGGTTATTAATAGTACAAAAGAAAAGACTATTGAAACCCTTTTTAACTCCAAAAGCTTACCTTTTTCTAGTTTCACTAATTATACAGCTTTTGACACCGAAATAACACAAGATCAATTATTTTTAAACGGGATCTCTAAAGCCAACGATTCTACTAAAAGCTTAATTAATGTTTTTAAGAATACCATTCCTCAAGATAATGAACTTGCTAAGATAACACCATCCAATAGTGATGGTTTTATGAGTTTCACCTTTGATGATTTTGATACTTTTAATACCAACCTTAAAGCTTTTAATTTAAAGGTCTCAGATAGTACCACACTTCCTTTATTTGATAATATTATAGAAATTGGTAGTATTTATGAAGGCCCAAACGAAGCTATAGTGTTAAATTCTATAGATATTGTAAACACAAAAGAAGCTTTATTGAGTGAACAAAATAAAGTAACTACATATAGGCAAGTTGATATTTTTAGTTTTAGTACTCCTACGCTCTTTGAATCTACATTTACTCCATTAATTACTTTTAATAATGCTAGATTCTACTGTATTATTGATCGTTTTTTTGTATTCGCTAACAGTTTAGATACCTTACAAAATATTATAGCAAACTATCAGAATAAAACCACTCTAAGCTCTCGTGAATACTACAAAACGATGACTACAACGCTAAGTGATGCTGCATCCATATTACACGTTGTAAACCCAACCGCCTTAAAAAACATACTGAATGCTAATTTAGACCTTGATTTAAAAGCGACTCTTACGCCTTACAAATCATCTGCTATCCAGTTTATATACGACACTAATTATGCGCATTTCAATGCCATACTATCTAAAAGTAAAACAAAAGCTATTGAGAATTCGGTTACAGAAGTTTTAAGCATTAAATTGGATGCAAACTTACTTACTGCCCCACAGTTTGTAACCAATCACCGTACTAAAGAAAAAGAAATTGTAGTGCAGGACACCAATCACAAACTCTATTTAATTTCTAACACAGGTAATGTCATTTGGAAAAAGCAATTAAACGGTCCCATCCTCGGGAAAATTGAACAAATAGACATCTACAAAAATGGCCGATTACAACTCGCTTTTGCGACTCCCAATCGGGTCTACCTAATTAGCAGAGAAGGTAAAGATGTTACTGGGTACCCCTTAGAATTTAAAGATGAAATTACACAACCGCTTTCTGTTTTCGATTATGACAAAAATAAAAACTACAGACTCTTCGTTACACAAGGCAATACTGTACTACTTTATGATGCTAAAGGAAAACCTGTTCGCGGATTTAATTTTAAAAATCCCAAAGCTCCGATTAATACCCAACCACAACATATAAGAATGGGTAGTAAAGATTATATTATTATTAAGACTAATAAACACCTTTACATACTAAACAGAAGAGGTACTCCTAGAGTTTCTGTAAATAAAACATTAGACTACTCGAATGAAGCTGTTTATAATTACAAGAATACTTTCACTACAACAACAGCCGACGGAAATTTGATAATGATAGCTCAAAACGGCAACATAAAAACGAAGCCTTTACAACTTACGCCTGACCACGGTTTGACAGCATCTTCAAAAACTCTAGTGACTCAATCGGGAAATAAATTATCTATAAAACATAAAACCATTACAATGGATTTTGCTAATTACACAAAACCTAAGTTGTTTTATATTAACAACAAGATTTATGTTACTGTAACCGACTTACAGTCTCAAAAGGTACTGCTTTTTGACAGTCAAGCTAAAGCCATTGCTAACTTTCCTGTTTATGGAAGTGCTGCTATAGACTTAAACAATATAGATAAGGATAGCAACTTAGAATTTGTAACCAAGGGCGATAAGAATTCTATTTTAGTATACGAGATTAATTAACCCTTTGTATAAAATTTACTACCATTGCATTTTACAATAAAAGCACATAAAAAAAATGATTAAACGTACAAGCGCCAGTATCTCTAAATTTATAATCCATAAAGTAGGTAATAAGCATAATGACACCAAAAATGCATTCTCTGAGCAACTGGTTCACTTTGACGAAGCCAGTTATGAATTAATGTTACCATTTCTATTGCGCCCGTTTGGGTCTGTAGTTCAAAGTTTTCGTTTCAATCATCATTCTAATGTGGAGCTTAACGAGATTAATTCTTATTCAAAACAACTCTTTAACGACGACGAGGATAGCACCTTTATAGAAACATCAAAGAACATTGTAAAGCACTTATTTGAACAATCTAATTCTGCCCAAATTAAAACAGGCGATGTTTTAATTGCAATGTTTGAAGGCATTGAATACAAAGATATGACAACCAATGCCATTGGGATTTTCAAAATAGAAAATAAAACCAATTTCTTTCAGACCTATTTAGAAAATAATAGTTATGATGTATTAGTACAAAAAGGGATCAATTCTAAAAAAGTAGATAAAGGATGTTTGATCTTAAATCAAACAGATATGGAAGGCAATATTATTCTTAGCGCAGATAATAATAATTATGATGCGCAATATTGGACAGATCATTTTTTAAATATTAAGTATGCCGATGATATGAACAACCATACTTTTGATTATATAGACCTTTGCAAGGAGTTTTCTACAGAAGTTCTAAAAACAAGTTATGGCGAGCAAGAACGCAATATCTTTTTAGCAAAAACTATAGACTACTTTAAAGAAAATGAAATTATAAATGTAGAACGCTTTAAGGAAGAGGTTTTTGAAGAAGAAAAGCAAATTCAAATGTTTGAAGATTTTCGAAAAGAATACGAAACAGAACTCAATGTAGTGCTTAGAAATCAATTTGATTTAGCCGAAACAGTTGTTAATAAAGAAAAGAAAAAAATAAAAACGGATATTAAATTAGACACTCACATACAAATAAAGCTAGATATTGATGCTCCAGATGCTGCCAGTGAGCACTTAGAACGCGGATATGATGAAGATAAAAAAATGTTTTATTACAAGGTATTCTTTAATGCTGAAGGGTAATAATATGTAATTCTCTATTTTACTTTTTAATCTCAGAAATACAGTTAATAAGGGAACTATTTGTTCTTACTAAACAACAAATAGTTCCCTTTTATTTTAACACAAGTTATTGCTTAGCTTTAAAACAAAACCCGCCTTTTTAATTATTCCCCCTCTGCCTGTTTAAATTTTGCATTAAAGAGTACTTTAAAGTGCTTTATTAATTTTTCTTTTAATTCGGTTTCATCAACCGTTTTCGTTCCTAACTCTACATTAAGTGAGGTCACTGCCTTACCACGGATTCCACAAGGGATAATATTATCAAAATATCCTAAATCTGCATTTACATTCAATGCAAAGCCATGCATTGTAACCCAACGACTTGCACGTACTCCCATAGCGCAAATTTTTCTTGCAAATGGCGTCCCGACCTCTAACCAAACTCCTGTTTCCCCGGGGCTACGTTCAGATTCAATACCATATTCTTTTAACGTTAAAATGATCATTTCTTCTAATAGCCGCAGGTATTTATGAATGTCTGTGAAAAAATTTTCTAAATCCAATATGGGATATCCTACAATTTGCCCTGGGCCATGGTAGGTTATATCGCCTCCTCTATTAATTTTATAAAACATGGCGCCTTTTTCTGCAAGTTGTGCCTCGCTTAACAATAAGTTAGACAGTGCTCCACTTTTCCCCAAAGTGTACACATGCGGGTGCTCAACAAACAAAAAATGATTAGGCGTTTCTAATCCAGCATCTTCTCTCCTGTTTTTTATTTTTATATCCAGAATAGTTTTAAACAATGCTTCTTGATAATCCCAAGTTTCCTTAAAATCTTTAACTCCTAAATCCTGTATCGTTATCGTTTTATTCAAAACTTAATTTTCTAAAATCACTTCTATATTTAATGCTTCTGGATTAGAAACATATTCCATAAAACCAAACTCTACGGTAACAGTCTTTCTATCGTCACTAAACATAGCGTTTTCATTAGATACCGATTGTATTCGTTTTGGAAAATGATAATTCAACTTATAGATTGAACTACCAAGCATCATACTCATATCACCTATACTATCGGCCATTTTTTTATACAGCGTCTTATCTAGTATTTTAGCTTTTCTAGTAAATTTTTTACCATTATAAGTGTATTGAAGTTCTGTATTTTCATTTGCGCCAAAAGAAGAAAAAGGATTGCCATTATTTTTTGCTTTAGTACCATCCTTGCCTTTTTGCATATTGCTAAAATTATTCATTGCCTTAAACATATCTTCAAGTTCTTCTGCTTTTTTAAATTCTCTAGACATGTCAAACTTCATTTCCGATGTTTGAGGATTCATAACCATATGCATTTTAAAAGGTTCTAAGGCTTTAAGCTTTTCTTGTTCTGCTAAAGGTAATTTTGAAATACTATCGCGTTTTTCATCAAAAAAATCTTTAAAACTAAATGTGGAATCTATAGCCTCTTCTTTTGTTTCGCTAATTTGATCTCCTGCCATTTTCATCAGCTGAGAACCATCAAAAGAAAATGATACTTTACCAGAACCATCATCATTAATATATATATCTTCTGAGAATTGACAACTTGCTAATATTAGACTAAAGAAACAAAGAATTAGAACGGTATTTTTTTTCATTTTATAATATAAATAAGATTAAAATTTAAGACTGCAAATATACGCTTTTATCTGTTAGGGTTATTAAGTATAATAAGTGCCGCGATAACTCCTGGCACCCAGCCACAGAGCCATAATAAGAAAACAATAACAATAGATCCACAGCCTTTACCTATAACTGCTAAAGGTGGACATAAGATTGAAAGTAACACTCTCCAAAAACTCATAATAATTTTGATTTAATACAACCTACTGTATTGTAGATTGATGATTGATGTATTAGTAGGACGTTATGTTTTTATTTTTGTTACAATTATAAGGTTAGAAATAAGACAAATCTAATAACAACTAAAACACAGCTCTTTTTCCTTAGTCACAACATAAAAAAATTAGTTTTAATTCATCTGTTTTAACCTTATCTTTGCTAGCTTAATTATTCACAATATATTACTATGTCACAATTAACTGAGCAAGAGCTCGTACGAAGAGGTAAATTAGCAAAATTACGTGCATTAGGAATTAATCCATATCCAGCGGATTTATTCCCAATAAATCATAATTCTAAACAGATTAAGGCTGATTTCTCTGAAGGCAAACAGGTAATTATTGCAGGTAGATTAATGGCCCTTAATGTACAAGGAAAAGCGTCTTTTGCGCAACTACAAGATGCTGAAGGACGTATTCAAGTTTATTTTAACAGAGATGAAATTTGTACAGGAGAAGACAAAACGTTATACAACGATGTTTGTAGAAAATTGTTGGATTTGGGTGATTTTATTGGTATTAAAGGGGAACTCTTTAAAACAAAAGTAGGCGAAATAACCATTCGTGTTAAACACTTTAAATTATTAAGTAAAGCTTTAAAACCATTACCTACACCAAAAGAAAAAGATGGCGTTGTATATGATGCCTTTACAGATCCTGAAATGCGCTACAGACAGCGTTATGCTGATTTGGTTGTAAATTCACATGTTAAAGATGTTTTTATTAAACGCACCAAATTATTTAATGCCATGCGTTCGTTCTTTAATGACTCTGGTTATTTTGAAGTTGAAACGCCTATTTTACAGCCTATTCCTGGAGGTGCCGCAGCACGTCCTTTTATAACACACCACAACAGCCTCGATATTCCTCTATATATGAGAATTGCAAATGAGCTGTATTTAAAACGTTTAATCGTTGGTGGTTTTGATGGGGTTTACGAATTTTCTAAAAATTTTAGAAATGAAGGTATGGATCGTACTCACAATCCTGAATTTACAGCTATGGAAATATATGTAGCTTACAAGGATTACAACTGGATGATGGATTTTTGTGAACGTTTACTAGAACACTGTGCTATTGCTGTAAACGGCACTTCCGAAGCCACTTTCGGGGAGCACAAAGTAAACTTTAAGGCGCCTTACAAACGCATAACAATGGCAGATTCTATAAAAGAATTTACGGGTTTTGACATTACAAACAAAACAGAAAGCGAAATTAGAGAGGCCGCTAAAAATATGGGGATTGCTGTAGATGATACTATGGGTAAAGGGAAGTTAATCGATGAAATTTTTGGTGAAAAATGTGAAGGCAACTACATTCAACCAACCTTTATTACAGATTATCCCAAAGAAATGAGCCCTTTATGTAAAGAACATAGAGATAATCCTGAATTAACAGAACGTTTTGAATTAATGGTTTGTGGTAAAGAAATTGCCAATGCTTACTCAGAATTAAATGACCCAATAGACCAACGCGAACGCTTTGAACACCAATTAAAGTTAGCGCAAAAAGGAGATGATGAAGCTACCGAATTTATAGATCATGATTTTTTACGTGCTTTAGAATATGGTATGCCACCTACATCTGGAATGGGTATTGGTATGGATCGCTTAATTATGTTTTTAACGAATAATCAATCCATACAAGAAGTATTGTTTTTTCCTCAAATGCGACCAGAGAAAAAAGCAATTCCTATGAGTGATGATGAAAAAATTGTTTTTGAATTATTAAAAAAAGAAAAACATATCATATTAAATGACTTAAAAACACAATCTGGATTAAGCAATAAAAAATGGGATAAAACCATTAAAGGCTTAACAAAATTAGGTGTAGCTAAAGTAAATAAGAACGACGAGGGTTTATTTGTTGAAATGCTATAAAAAAAGCAAACCAATTTCAGATTTAAATACAAAACATACATTCTTTTGAGTGTATGTTTTTTTATTTCACATATTTAATATAACGCGATATACGCTAATAAATAAAGGCTAAACCCTAAATCTATTCAAAAGGTAAAACAAAAAGTAAAGACCTCGCTCAATAAAATAACTGACTAGACAACCTAAAGTCTTTTTTAGAATAAGATAGTTAAAACATTCCTGTCTAACTCTTTTATAGAATTGAATCCATAAATTTAGTATTTCTAATTAACACTTAAAATACAAGTCATCTAATAAACTAAAGCTTAGTGGCTGTGCTTTTCTAAAGAAATTTTTAAAATTATACAGTAATATTATGAAGGTAAGTCTTTCAAAAAAATATTAGATAACACTTTATAATAGACACTCTTATTTGTTACATTTATTCCTCTTTCGCGCAACATTTTAATTTTATTTACCGTTCTCACAACCTTAAAAATCATTATAGAAAGTATAATCGACACGACTAATATTAACAGAATTATCTCCATATATTAACAACATTAATAAATAAAAATAATACTTAAAAAGTAAAAAACTTTGAATCAAGCGAAAAAATAAAAAAACAATCCATTTTAGCTCTAAAATATAAGACCTCTTTTTATGTAAAAAGTGCTTCTTAAAAAAGAAGCACTTAAATATAAATAGAAAGAATTTCCCCAAATTTCATTAATTTTCCTCCTAAAAAAAATCAATACCAATCTATTTATAGCTGCCAAAATTAAGATAATGGCGTTATTCTTATAATTGCAATTAATACAATATTATATACTCTTAGTTAATTTAACCCCTCCTTTGTGGTTCAAATTTTAATTCATTTTTCTCATTATTTTCTAATTCTAGATCTGAATCAATGCGATCTGAAAACAATAATAAAAGTGTTTTAATCAATTTCATTCTTTAGGAGTTTATTTCAATTCTACTGCGAACATAATAGCAATATCTCAAACTCTTAGTAAACTTAAATACTGTTTTCATACTATATTATTATAATAGTATTAAAAAGTATTCAACTAAAGGCAAGTACTTAACAAGTAAAAAACACCCTTAACTACTAATAACAAAACAATTAGCGCAATAAAACATTTTTTTCTAGAAATATTACAAAACTAGATTCACACCTTCTTTTTCTTAATATTGATCTTTAAAAACACCTCTCAAAATTGCATTACAATCATATTAAACAGAGAAAATATGAAGTCTGAAAAACGATCATAACATTTCTAATTAACAATACAACTCATAGCTAAAAATAATCTACAATTGAATAAAAAATAAAATTCTTCTACACAAGAAAAGACAAAAATTTAAACCATTTAAAAGAAAACCCGTCCTATTACTAAATAAACATCTAAAATATAATCGTAATGAAAAAATTAGTAACATTAACAATTGCATTAATAGCGTTTCAACTAACTGCACAAGACACAAAAAAAGAACAAAATTTCTATAATAAAGACAAAGCAGTTAAAATGAAAAATATGAGTGCGGAAGACATAGCACAATTAAAAACAAAAAAAATGACCTTGCATTTGGATTTAACAGAAGCGCAACAAAAAAAAATAAACGAAATAAACTATAGAGACGCTAAATTGAAGAAAGCTAAAATAGAAAAAAGGGTAAAAGAACAGGAACATGCAAAAAAACGTTCGAACGAAGAACGTTTGAAAATTATGAATGAAAGATTAGATGCTCAAATAGCTCGAAAAAAAGAAATGAAAAAAATTCTTAATACTAAACAATATGAAAAATGGGAGAAAATGTTAGCACGAAAAACAAAGCAAAAGAAGCAACATAGAACTCATATTAAAAACAAAAAAGAGAAGACAAGCAGTAAACATTAAACCAGTTATTTAATAAAAATACTAGTGATTATTCAAGGTCTATTAAATTTATTTGCTAATTTTATTTAAATAGCTTTACTTTGGCTCATTAACATCTAACTAACAAAATAATGAGAAAAATATTCACTTTTTGCTTTTTTGCTTTTTTAATGATTTTAGGAACGCAATCTGCATTTGCTCAAAACAAATCTGATGCTAATAAAAAAGCAGCAACTACCACAACAAAATTGCAAAAGCAATTTAGTTTTGATAATGCCACATTAAAAAAGATATATAATGCATACAAGATATACTATAATAAAAATCAATCTTTAGAAGCAATTCATGAAACTGGAAGCGCTAGTTTTAAAGACAACAAAGCTTTAATAGATGAACACCTTCTAAAAACAATTAAAAAAGTATTAGACGATGATGCTCTGTATAAAAGATATTTGATTGTAACCGATCACCCTAGTGCAAAATCGCTTAAATCTTCTAAACAAAATAAGAAACGTTAATTACGAATCTTTTTAATAAGAAATTGAATCTATAAAAAAAAAGACTGTCTGTAAAAGACAGTCTTTTTTTTATTACTTATTTATATTATCACTAAAGAGAATGCATTTCCTTACTAAAAACAGTATCGCAAGCAGCTATACTTTTATCTAAATCACTATAAGTTAATGCATCTGTAATAAACCACGTTTCAAAAGCGCTAGGAGCGATATAAATTCCCTCAGCCAGCATACAGTGAAAAAAGTTCTTAAACGTAGTATTATCGCCATTTACAGCCGTTTCGAAATCTACTACTGGCCTATCATCAAAATGCACAGAAATCATAGACCCTACTCTATTTATGGTAAACTTAACCTTATGTTTATTCAAAACTTCAGACAGTCCGTTGTGCAAGTACTCTGTTTTTTGCTCTAAACGTTTATAAATATCCACATCATCATTTAGCGCAGTCAACATTGCTAAACCTGCCGCCATAGCCAACGGATTTCCACTTAATGTCCCTGCTTGGTATATTGGCCCTATAGGTGCTAAATAATTCATTATTTCTGCTCTAGCAGCAAAAGCCCCAACAGGCAAGCCTCCTCCAATTACTTTACCAAAACAAACGATATCGGCAGCTACACCATAAAGTTCTTGAGCTCCTCCTTTTGCTAAACGAAACCCTGTCATAACTTCATCGAAAATCAATAAAATATTATGTTCAGTACACAGCTGTCGTAACCCTTCTAAAAACCCTTCTTTTGGTGGTATACAGCCCATATTTCCAGCAACGGGTTCTATTATTATACAGGCTATTTCAGCTTTGTTTGCGCTAATTAACTCCGCAACACTCATTAAATCATTATAACGTGCTAATAGTGTATCTTTTGCAGTTCCTTTGGTGACACCTGGGCTATTGGGCGTTCCAAAAGTTACCGCGCCACTACCTGCCTGAATTAAAAAAGAATCACTATGACCATGATAACAACCAGCAAACTTAATTATTTTATCTTTTCCTGTAAAGCCTCTTGCCAAACGGACAGCACTCATACAGGCTTCTGTTCCTGAATTTACAAATCTAATTTTATCTATGTTTGGCACCATAGAAACAGCCATTTTTGCAATCTCTGTTTCGATTTCTGTTGGCATACCAAAGGACGTTCCTTTTTTAGCTTTTTCTATTACAGCTTTTACAACAGGCTCATAAGCATGTCCTAAAACCATTGGCCCCCAAGAGTTGATATAATCGATCAATTGGTTCCCATCTTCATCATATAAATATGCCCCTTTAGCTTCTTTAACAAAAATTGGATTTCCACCAACCGCTTTAAACGCTCTAACTGGAGAATTAACTCCTCCTGGAATAACTTGCTCTGCTTGTGCAAACAATGCACTACTACGTTTATAAATCATATATAATACTATTAATCTTTTGATAAGGCTTTTACAACTAATGTTTGTCCTTCAAACAAATCATTATTCTTCAAACCATTTAATGTCTTAAGCTCCTCTACAGTTATATTATAACGCTTAGACAGGCCATACAAGGTATCTCCTTTAACCACTGTATGCTTGTTGTTTATCACAACATCTCCTCCTAACACCTCAACATCAAAACGATACAATTGATAACGTTCTATTAAACTTATTAACTTTTGAGGATACTTTTTGTCTGTTGCATAACCTGCTGCTCTCAACTCTTTCGCCCAGCCTTTATAATCCTCTTTTCTTAACTTAAAGAGTTTTGCATATCGCTTACGATCCTTTAAAAACAAAGAATGATCTCGAAATGAGTACTTTGCATTTTTATATTTCCTAAAACATTCTTGTCTCTTGTCATCATCATGATAAATACGTCCCCCTGTCCAACCACTATGACATTTTATTCCGAAATGATTATTTGCTTTTGTAGATAAACGGCCTTTCCCTGAACCAGACTCTAAAATTCCTTGTGCTAAAGTAATACTTGCAGGCACACCATAATTGCGCATTTCGTCTTGAGCGATCGCACTATATATTGCAATATATTTTTCTGTAGGACTTGAATAGGTTTTAGGTTCTTCCGCAATTGAGACTTCTACTTTAGGATTTGGTCTTGGATTAGCCTTAATTTCGACCTTTGGTGAGCTTTTCACAACCTTAGTCGTTTTTTTTGTTGTGACTTTTCTTTGAGACCCGCAACTGGAAAACAATATTGCTAGTCCTAAAATAATAAATAATTGTTTCATTAATTAAATTGTATTAATGGTAGTTTTCTTTTTTTTAATCTCTTGTTCATTCCTTCAATACCTTGTAGTCCTCCTGTATGAATAACTAATATTTTCGAATACTCTGGAAAATACCCTTGTTTAATCATATCCATTATACCAAATAACATTTTACCTGTGTAAACGGGATCTAAAGGAACATTATTAAGCACTTTAAAGTGATTAATAAATCGTACTAATGCTTCATTAATTTTAGCATAACCTCCAAAATGATAATCATTAATTAGCTCCCAATTATCTTGCTTTGCAAACTTACTAATATCTTTATTTAAAAAGTCTCCTTTTAAGACTGAAAACCCTAAAACCTTTTGCTTTAAATTTGAGCTATTTATCAATCCTGCTAGTGTACCACCTGTTCCAACTGGCGCACAAATATAATCGAAATCCTTATCTTTTTCAGTTAAAATTTCTTCACAGCCTTTTACAGCTAAATCATTTGTTCCTCCTTCTGGCACGATATAAAAATCGTTATAATCGGACCGCAAAACATCGATAAATGCTTGATTATTTTTATTTCTATAATCACTTCTATTAACAAATTTAAATTTCATTCCGCATTGCTTTGCATATAATAGAGTTGGATTATCATTAATCTTATATTCTAATTCTTCTCCTCTAATAACGCCTACAGTTTGCATACCATAAATCTCACCTATAGAAGCTGTTGCTGCAATATGATTCGAAAAAGCCCCGCCGAAAGTTAACAATTTTGTAAAGCCTCTTTCTTGAGCTTTTTTTATATTATACTTTAGTTTTCTATACTTATTACCAGAAACAACAGCATGTATTTTATCTTCACGTTTCAATACCAAATCTACCATTTTACCGCCATCTACCACGAGTGGAATATTAACTGATTTTTCAATACAAAAAAAGGATTCTTTTTTATTTAAACACATTGTAACACTCTTATTATATAACTCATTTTAAGACATTTTTAATCGATATCCGCTACCCTTCATTATAGGCCGTTCACAAAAAAAGCGGCATATTATATTGTTTTTAAACTCTAAAAACTATTCAAAACCCAAAGATATAGTCTCAAAAATATTTTTTATCAAACACTACTTTATAGATTATGATGTTCCATTAAGCCCAAATTTAATTAATTCCCTTCACAACACACTTAAAACTTCAAAGTACTTTCTATATCTCCTTTTATATTTTCTATTTCTAATGATTATAATTATGCACCCTCAAGTTATTGCAGAATAATCACATTAGCTTCCTCTAAGCCAAACAACAACAAGGTTTTTAAATTATATTTAAAATAGAACACCAATTACTAACAAATAATCACTCATTTAGCATTCTATATGTTTTATTTATTTGTTTTTAACAAATATTATAATATATTTGAATCCCTCATTTTATTAATTATTTTAACCTTTTAGTAATATGACCCCAAAATTACACCTCAAAGCGTTTATACTAATCGCCATATTTCACTTTTTATCAACATCTAAAACAAATGCACAAGTAGGTTTGGGTACAGTAACTCCAAGAGGCGCTTTAGACATTTCTTCCAATACGCAAGGACTAATTCCGCCACAAGTTGCTTTAACCGATTTAAACCTTCAGGCTCCTGTTATTAATCCACAAGGAGGAGTCATTCCTAATGGCACTCTAGTATGGAATGTTAATACCGCTGGAACCACACCAACAAATGTCACTCCTGGCTTATATTACTGGTTAAATACTAAATGGATTTCTGTAGCTGGTTCCCCTGGAGGTCTAGATTGGTCGATTACTGGTAATGGTGGTATAGATGGAGGTACTACTGGAGCTACAGGTACACCTGCAACTTCAGGCACTCATTTTCTAGGCACCTATGACAATGCCAATATAGACATTAGAACTAATGGGAACCATGTAGCACGCATATCTGCATTAGGAGAATTTTTTATAGGCGCCTTAGAAACTATTGTTCCCGGAGACCTTATGAGTAGCGTTAGCCTTAACAATACATTATTACCATGGGCTATTAATGGTTATACAGATCAAAATGGTAGTGGTGTTTATGGTGAGGTACAAGGAGGCAATACAATATTCGCAGGAGTACAAGGGCAATATACTGGTTCAAATACTTTAGGCCCTGGAATAAGAGGTTTAACAGAAACGTCTACAGCTGGTAACAATTTTACAAACAATATGGGTTCTGGAGTTAATGGTTCATTACTTAACACATTAGCTTATATGTTTGGAATTAAAGGAGAAACTGGTGATAATTTGAACAGGAGAGTAGGCGGCGTAATTGGAACAAATTATTTTGCCTCAGGCGCCTTAGGCTACTTTTCATCTACTGCAAATGACTATGCCGTATATGGCTTCGGAGGTCTTAGAAACAATGGTATAGTCACAGGAAGAACAGTGGAAAACAATTATATAGACTCATCTATAGGTATGGGAATATACGGAGGTGTTATTGGCGCTTGGGTTAAAGGTCATGAATATGGAACCATTTTTACTGGAGATCGTTTTGCTAACTATAATCAAGGAAAAACAATAACTAATGAAGCTTTTATAGTATTAAACAGAAGAGAAAACGGCTCAAGAACAGTTTCTTATGCCAATACATCAATGAGTCATGACATCCAAGAAAAAGGGATGAATAAGCTAATAAGCGGCACAAACCATATCGCTTTTAGTAAGGATTATTCAGAAATAATAGATGACACTAAACCCATTATTATAACCGCTACTCCACACGGAGAAAGCAATGGTGTACATATTGTCTCAGTAAGTAAAAAAGGGTTTATTATAAAAGAAAACAAAGGAGGAACATCCAATGTTCCATTTAACTGGATTGTTCTTGCCGAAAAAAAAGTTAAACCGATTCCTGTATCTCCAGAAATTTTAGCAGCAACTTTCGATACAAACCTTTATGGCGTGATGTCTGACGAAACTAAAAAAGGTAAAAAAAAATCTATCTGGTCTAAAAACGGAACCGTCTCTTTTGGAGATAGCGTTCCTAAAACAGAAAGAACTAAGGGGTTCAAAAACACATCAAAACCTAAGCATAAAAACAAAGACAATTAATTTTCCCCCTGAGTTCGACACCAGTAAGTTGCGAGGTTTTCACATGAAATTCTTGCCGCCCCATTACTTACTTTAAATCGGACTCAGGTTTTTAATAAATCCGTATCTCTTACCCCCTTACATAAATGCTATAAAACAGATACGCATATATAAACACGAGCTTCTTTAAATTACATTCAATAGTCTTACTTCAAAAAAACAAATGCCTTAAACAACAAAAATAAAAACACTCCTTTCCACTATCCTAAAATAATTAGGCACCTATGCTTATATGTTGGCATAAAACATAAACATACTAATATGTAACCTATTAAATATTATTAAAACTAGTAAATGGTTAAACACATACACACGAAAACTTTAACCTTTACCGACTAATAGCATTAAAAAGTCATTTCAATTTGCATTATATTTGTAACATATGAAAAAGCTTGTTCCAATAGAAGATGGAGATTACTATTTAACACCTGAAGGTTATAAATGTTTTACAGAACAGTATCATTTAAAAAGAGGATATTGCTGTGAAAGTGGTTGTAGACATTGCCCTTATGGATATAACAAAAAGACAAACAAACAACGTTAAAAAATTAAATACTCAGTTTAGAATAAAAAAATATGAATCCCGATTATTTACCACCATATAGATATTCGTTACCCATAGTTAACAATTAGTCTTTAATAAAACTAATTATTAATTCAAATCACAAAACAATGTCATTTAAAGAACAAATTCTAGAAGGAATACCTTCTACCTTACCAGCGGTAAAACCCTATGATTTCACAATAAATCATGCTCCAAAGCGTAAATCCATCCTTTCAAAGGACGAAAAAAAACTGGCCTTAAGAAATGCACTACGCTATTTTAATAAAGATCAACACGAAGCATTACTCAAAGAGTTTAAGGAAGAGCTAGACTCCTATGGTCGTATTTACATGTATCGCTTACGTCCCGATTACAAAATGTACGCAAGACCTATAAATGAATACCCTGCAAAGTCAAGGCAAGCTGCAGCGATAATGTTAATGATACAAAATAATTTAGATTATGCCGTAGCACAACACCCTCATGAACTAATCACCTATGGAGGTAATGGTGGCGTATTCTCAAATTGGGCGCAATATAGGCTAACAATGAAATATTTGGCAGAGATGAATGACGAGCAAACACTTGTGATGTATTCTGGGCACCCTATGGGGTTATTTCCATCGCACAAAGATGCTCCAAGAGTTGTAGTAACCAATGGTATGATGATTCCTAACTACTCCAAACCAGACGACTGGGAGAAATTTAATGCCTTAGGCGTTACTCAATATGGACAAATGACAGCAGGGAGCTATATGTACATAGGGCCACAAGGCATTGTACATGGCACAACAATTACAGTTTTAAATGGGTTTAGAAAAATTGGAAAATCGCCAAAAGGTCACCTTTTCGTAACTTCTGGTTTAGGAGGAATGTCTGGAGCTCAACCTAAAGCAGGAAATATTGCTGGTTGTATTACCGTTTGCGCCGAGGTTAATCCCAAAATAACACAAGTAAGGCTAGATCAAGGTTGGATTAATGAGAAAATAGAAGATTTAGATGCGCTAGTTGCACGGGTAAAAAAAGCTAAAGAAGCTAAAGAAGTTATTTCTATTGCTTATCTAGGTAATATTGTCGAGGTCTGGGAAAAATTTGACTCCGAAAATATTCATATTGACTTAGGAAGTGATCAAACCTCTCTACATAACCCTTGGGCTGGAGGTTACTACCCTGTCGATCTATCTTTTGAAGAAGCTAATGATATGATGGCCAACAATCCAGAATTATTTAAAACCAAAGTGCAAGCAACCTTACGTCGCCATACAGACGCCATAAACAAACACACAGCTAAAGGCACTTATTTTTTTGATTATGGCAACGCCTTTTTATTAGAGGCATCAAGAGCTGATGCAGATATTATGGCAGACAATGGAATAGATTTTAAGTATCCTAGTTATGTTCAAGATATTATGGGGCCTATGTGCTTTGATTATGGCTTTGGACCATTTCGTTGGGTTTGTGCCTCAGGTAACCCCAATGATCTCGCAAAAACAGATGCTATTGCTTGTGCTGTGTTAGAAGGTATTATGAAGGATTCTCCTAAGGAAATTCAACAGCAAATGGCCGATAATATTCAATGGATAAAAGGAGCACAAGAAAACAAATTAGTTGTAGGGTCGCAAGCAAGAATTCTATATGCAGATGCAGAAGGCCGTGCAAAAATAGCAGAAGCCTTTAATCAGGCTATAGCCAAAGGAGAGATCGATACTGTTATTTTAGGGCGTGACCACCATGACGTTTCAGGAACAGATTCGCCTTATCGTGAAACCTCAAATATTTATGATGGTTCTCGATTTACGGCAGACATGGCAATACAAAACGTTATTGGAGATAGCTTTAGAGGCGCCACCTGGGTAAGCATTCACAATGGCGGAGGCGTAGGCTGGGGAGAAGTGATAAATGGAGGTTTTGGTATGGTTCTTGATGGTAGTAAAGAAGCATCAAAACGTTTAAAATCAATGTTATTCTGGGATGTTAACAATGGCATTTCCAGACGAAGTTGGGCTAGAAATGAAGGTGCCCTCTTTGCTATAAAGAGAGCAATGGAAGTAGAACCCAACCTAAAAGTAACACTCCCTAATAATGTTGATGATGCCATTATAAACACATTATAAGTATTAATTAGGTTTCCCAAATAGGCAAACAAAAAAGCTTTTATCTATGAAAAAATCATTAAAAACATTATCGCTTTTGGTTCTACTCTTAATAGTAAGTTCTTGTACTTCTGTTCGCGTAGTTTCAGATTATGACAAGGACATCAACTTTAAGACATATAAAACCTTTGCTTTTTACAAGACAGGCGTCGATAAAGCGAAGATTAGTGATTTAGACAAACGCAGAATACTTCGTGCTATCGAAACCCAAATGCTAGCCAAAGGTTTCACTAAGTCTGAAACGCCAGATCTCTTGGTTAGTATTTTCACAAAATCTCGCGAAAACATAAACATATACAATAATGGCTTTGGCCCTTATGGTTATGGGTGGGGATGGAGTCCATACTACTCGAATAGCACAGTAAGCACCTCTACTGAAGGAAGTTTATATATAGACCTTATCGACGCTAAGAAAAAAGAATTAGTATGGCAAGGTAAAGGTTCTGGTTATTTAACGTCTTCCAACAGCATAGAAAAAAAGGAAGCCAGAATAAATGAATTTGTTGCCAAAATAATGGAGCAATACCCTCCTGAAGTGAAGCAATAAAAAATAAAAAAAGCAACTTTATAAGTTGCTTTTTTTATTTTTAAACAACAGAACTTCTATTGTTCTAAAATCTTAATCATCTTAAAAGATTTTAAAAGATGAAAAACTCCTGGAAGGATTAACGCCCCTCCAATAATAAGCGAAATCCCCAATACATTTATTGTCGTTTCAGACGCTAATCCATCTAAAATACTAATCTGCTCTTCAGTAGTGATTATAAGGTTTGGGTAATGCGTAATTAATGCTGCAAGCAATATCAGAACAACTTGTATTCCTGCATAAATACGACTAGAAATCTGCTTAGCCTTTCGTATACTAGATAATAAAGGTATTATTAACAGCCCTGAAAGCAAGACTAAACTCATAGCATAAATGTTTTCAATAAAGTCAATAACAAATAAAACATGAGTAAAAAACCCATAACATAAAATAACAAACCCTAATAATACTATAATTAAAGTGGCGATTTTAGATTTCTTTAAATACATATTGTTTTTAAATGCTCTTGCTTCTCCTATTAATAGTACCGAAGATAAAAAGGCACATAAGCCAGCAAAAAAACAACCTACTAAAATAGAAAACATATTTAACCAAGGTTCTACATACAATTCCATAAAACTAAAGTCCTCATATGTCTCTGTAATAATCATCTTTCCAGACACTATCGCTCCAAAGGTCATTCCTAAAAAAATAGGCGTAAACAAACTAGAAATTCTAAACATCCAGTCGTATAAAATCTGTGACTTATCCTTGTACGCATCATAATGCCTAAATACAAAAGCCACACCTCTTAATGTTATTCCTAATAAAATCAAGGTTAGCGGAATGTGCAGATACACCACAAGGATATTGTAAAATTTCGGAAATCCGACCCAAAGAATAACCATTGTTATAATAATCCAAATATGATTAGCTTCCCAAACAGGTCCCATTACCCGATATATTGTTTTCTTAGTTTTTTCTTGATTTTTCTTAGATGAAAATAACTCCACTATTCCCGCTCCAAAATCTGCTCCAGCCAATACCACATATAACAATATTGAAACCGCTAAAAAAAAGAGAACTACATATAACATATCGTTTAAAATTTAGAATTATTCAAAGCCTTTATTTGCCTAATCATTAACCAAGTTACGGCAACAGCTAATATACTGTAAACTACAACATACATATAAAAACTATAAATCATACCTGGCATAGGTGTTACAGCATCTTTGGTTCTCATAATTTTATGAATTATCCAAGGCTGCCTCCCAACTTCCGTTACAACCCAACCTGCTTCTAAGGCTACAAACCCCATAGGAGCCAACAGACTAAACAACAACCAATAGCGCTTATCATTCCACCAGTTTCGTTTCTTTAAACTAATAAAAAACAAGATTCCAACGCCTAACAATACCGTTCCTATACCAACCATAATTTGAAACGCATAATGCACTATAGCGACATTTGGGCGTTCGTCTTCTGGAAAATCATTAAGGCCTTTTACTTCTGCATTAAAATCGCCAAAAGCTAAAAAAGATAAAGCATTAGGGATTTCAATTTTATACTTTACTTCTTGTTTTTCTTGATTCACGATTCCTCCAATGTATAAAGGCGCTCCTTTTTTTGTTTCATAATGCGCTTCCATTGCTGCTAATTTAACTGGTTGGCGTTCTGCAATGTCTTTAGCAGACAAATCCCCACTTAAAGGCTGTAAAATAGCAGCGATAGCTCCAAAAGTAATTGCGATTTTAAAAGCTTTCTTATGCAACTCTGGCTGCCTTCTCTTATATACTTGATAGGCATGTATTCCTGCGACAGCAAAACCTGTTGCTGTAAATGCAGCCAACGTCATATGCAAAGCCTGTGTAAACCATGCAGGGTTCAACAACGCCTGTATAGGGTCTATATTTAAAAATGCACCATTAATATAATCAAAACCGGAAGGTGCATTCATCCATCCATTAGCAGATACAACCAAAATACCAGAAGAAACTCCAGCCACTCCAACTACAACTCCTGTAAACCAATGGAACTTTTCTGAAAGCCTATCCCAACCATAAAGATAAAAGCCAAGAGCTATAGCCTCTACAAAGAAAGCAGCGCCTTCTAAAGAAAATGGCATCCCTATTATAGGTCCAGCATGTTTCATAAATTCAGGCCACAACAAACCCAACTCAAAAGACAAAGCCGTCCCCGAAACCGCCCCTACAACAAAGAAAATAGCAACTCCTTTTTGCCAAGATTTCGTTAACGTAAGATAAATAGGGTTTCTGGTGTTTAACCATTTTTTATGAGACACAATCATAAAAAAAGGCATAACCATACCAATACAAGCAAATATAATATGAAAAATAAGTGTGAATGCCATTTGCAAGCGCGCTGCATCTATATTTTCCATAGTTTATATTGTTAAATTAAGTTATGTAAATATACAACACAGACTGTAAAAATAAGAAGAAGTTCCGCCCTAAATAGCAGAAGGATCTACCTGTTTTTTTTTAAACAATCCTTGATTATACAAAACAGTACTCCCTTTTTAAATATCTAAAAAAACACGTAGTTCTACGGATAGTAACTTTAAGCTTTTACTCTAACTTTCCCATTCCAACGCTAATGAATTACAAACATTAATAAGACAAAAAACATAACTTAAAAAACACAACAATACAAATTCCAAATATGAAAATAATAGACACATCAACAAACACATCAAATCACGTACAATGCATAGCTTCTAACGGCATACAAATCATTTTTAGGTACTATGCAACATCGGTAAACTGGAAAGTAATCACAAATGCCGAAGCACGAGCGATCTCTAGTGCAGGAATGCAAATAGGTGTTGTTTTTGAAGATGGTAATAATATAGACAGTTTTAATCAAAGTAACGGCTACAACAATGCTATTAGTGCCTATAAATACGCAACCGAAACTATAAACCAACCTTTTGGTTCCGCTATTTATTTTGCGATAGACCTAAATGTTACTGACGCACAAATTGAAAGTAATATTGTTCCGTATTTTAAAGGAATTCAAAAAGGATTTGAAGACTCTGGTGCTCTTGAGACAAACTTTAAAGTAGGTGCTTATGGCTGTGGCGCTGCTATAAATACGTTAAAGACATATAATTTATGTAGTTATAGATGGCTATCTAACTCCAATAGCTTTAACGGCAGCAAAGCAGCTCTAGAGCAAGGTCAATATGAGCTAGCGCAACAATTTAAATCTAATGCAGAAATATGTACTATTGGTATTGATCCCGACATCTTAAATGAAGGAGTTACAGATATTGGCGCCTTTACGCTTTTAAGTTAAAACAGATCTCATATTCTTTATTGTAAAAAAAGACTTTTAACGAAATTAGACCATCCAGTAGATTCTATTTTATAGAATTACTCTTTAATAGCGAGTTCCAAGGATACTCGAAATCAATAAAAAAAGGCATTAAGGTTGTATTCCTTAATGCCTTTGCTTTTATATCTATAGCCTACACACTCGTAAACATAACCCCAATAAATCGTTAATTTTTCATCTAAAAACAACTAAATATACTGAGTTAAACTCAGCAAAAAACAACACTTTACCTATTTGATAGGTTCCTATGGACTGGTAATAAAATTCAACAAAACCCACTTACTATAGTTAGCTTTCACCAAATGCTCTCATCCCTTTAAATAACGTCTCATTATTTATAATTCACTGTTCAATTTAATTTTATGTCCTGAAAAAATCGAGTTAATAATGTTAATGTAACATTTATATCCAAGCATTATCTAAAATACAACTGTACCTTTTGTTTATTTAAAAACCTAATTAATATGACTAGCGGAGTAGACCAAAAAAAGGCATTTATAATAGCAAAAACACCAAAGACTCCTACGCCTTCTTGTTTACTAAGAAAAATAGATTCCATTATCATAACGCTCCATATAATTACAATTAAAACGCCTGATAAAAAAGACACTAATTTACTTGCCCAAAGTTGTTGCTTTGCAATAAAGACCCCTCCAATTAAATAAACCCCTCCAAAGATTAACATGATTAGGCATACTTCTATATAATGACCAAACAAAAACGTGATAAAGTCTGCAGCCTGAGATTTATGCATTTTTTTTAAACCAGCCATATCCGTGGCCAACCAAATTAAAACGCCCATACCATTACAAAAAATTATAAAACTTGAAAAAACAGAAACTAAAAACCCAACCGTTTTAATTAATTTTAGCCTTTGGACATCCATTTCAGTTTTGTTGTTTTTCATAACATTAAAACACCTACTATCGTTAGATAATAGGACAATAAAAACAGGGATATTGTTTAATATAAAAATTTAAATGATAGCACACATACTTCTTGAGGCAACCACTAAATCCCAAAACGTTCTTTAGCGACATACACTGCATTCACAGTAGTAAGATACAAAAAGTCGGTACAATTATTCTATTTTTTTCGTATTTCCCTGTCTTTAAAATTTGTTTTACAACAACTTTAAACTTATAGGAATGGCTTCATATCAAGAAGTTTAATATCCTCGCGTTTACGCAATTCTCTTAAAAACCATCCTTTATGCCCAGCACCATATATAATCAAGAAACGCTTGCCTTCGTAACGATGCTTTTCTAAAGCTTTTTCTATTTTCCAATAATGTGCTATATTAATATTCTCCCATCCACCAAGTCCTAGCTCCGTATTAAACAAATGGTTATAAGTCTGCAAACTAATCTCTTGAATACTATCATAAGTATTAGTATGAATAAAATAAGGATCGTTAACTTTCCCTGTTGCTTCGTAAATAGAATCCGAACGTTTGTTAGCTTCTTGATACGCCTTCCACTCCTTTAATCGTGTTGAATCTTTCGCTATAGCTCTTAATTTATCGCGTCGCTCTAACGCCATTGAACGCGTCCAACCTGCTGTAGGGATAATTTTAAAATCCATCGTTTTACTTAAGGGGAATACAACATCTACGTACTCAGGAAAACGCATTACACGAGGCTCAGAGATACTATCGTCTCGTTTAAATCCTTCCATAGCCTTTGCCATTCTATCTGGCGGAATTTCAGCCAGGATATAATCTGGATTAATCTTTTTTATCACCTTTGTTAAATACGAAATATTATAAACACTATCGGTATAATGTGCACTATGTATTGTTCCTAGAACCAAAACCTCATTCTTTTTAAGTCCTGTCTCTTTTTTTACCGATTGATTACAACCAACGCAGATCGTTAAAAACAATAAAACCGTCCCTATACCTACTTTATTTTTAATAATCGAGTAGTTCATTTATTTTGTTTTTCACCTTTTCTGTTGAAGGGATCATGGTTTGCTCTAATGTTGAATTTAATGGGATGGCAGGCATATTTTCACTACCAATTGTCATGACTGGCGCGTCTAAATATTTAAAACATTCTTCTTGAATTTTACCAGATAATGCTCTTGCAAAGCTATTGTTTGAGGGTTCTTCTGTGACAACCAAACACTTCCCTGTTTTTTGTACAGATGCCATTACCGTATCTTCATCTAAAGGATATAGCGTACGTAAATCTATAACTTCTATTTGTTCTTTCATTCCCAATGCTTCTGAAGCATTCATTGCCCAGTGTACCCCCATTCCATAAGTAACAATCGTCAAAGTTTCTTGATTTTCTTGTTTCCAAATTTCTTGTAACACCCATGCTTTTCCAAACGGCAATACATAATCTGCACTAGGTTCTACAGAAGTTGCTCCTTGGGTGCCAGGCACTTTACTCCAATACAATCCTTTGTGCTCTAAAATAACCACTGGGTTTGGGTCATAATATGCAGCCTTCATCAGCCCTTTTAAATCGGCGCCATTGCTTGGATATGCTATTTTAATCCCTCTAATATTAGTAATCACACTTTCTACTGAAGAGGAATGGTATGGTCCTCCACTGCCATAGGCGCCTATAGGTACCCTAAGAATCATACTTACGGGCCATTTTCCATTTGATAAGTAACAGCTTCTACTTACCTCTGTAAATAATTGATTAAGCCCTGGCCAAATATAATCGGCAAATTGCACTTCTACAATTGGTTTTAAGCCTACAGCACTCATCCCTACTGTAGATCCAACAATAAATGCCTCTTGAATAGGCGTATTAAAAACACGATCGTCCCCAAACTTTTGAGCTAAGGTGGCTGCTTCCCTAAAAACACCTCCTAGGCGTCCTCCTACATCTTGCCCATACACTAAACATTCTTGATGCTTTTTCATTAATTCCTCAACTGCAAATAAGGCACAATCTACCATTACTACTTTATCTGCTCCTTTAGGAGAACGCTCTCCTTTCTCTTCGGTAATTGGAGTTGGCGCAAAATCGTTGGTAAACAAATCTTCAGGAGTCGGGTCTTGGGCTTTTAAAGCCTTCTCGAAATCGGATTGCACCTTAGTTTTTGCGGCATCTTCAATACTATTAATTTCTGCTTCGGAAAAACCGGCATCCAGTAATTGTTGTTTTAAAACAGGATAAGGGTCTCTTGATCTTGCTTCTTCTAAATCGTCTCGATACCACTCCATTCTTACACCTGAAGTATGGTGGTTTAATAACGGGACTTTAGCGTGTATCAAAAATGGGCGTCGCTCTTTACGTATTGTGTCTATAACTTTCGTTACAGCTTCATAACTTTCTGTAAAATTAGCTCCATCTATAGATATAGCCTCCAGACCGTTAAACCCTTGTGCATATTCGCATGCATTTTGAGCTCTTGTTTCTGCTGCATTGGCAGAAATATCCCATCCATTATCTTGCACTAGATATAAAATTGGCATTTGTTTTAAGGCCGCCATTTGGAAAGCTTCGGCTATTTCCCCTTCGGTTACAGAAGCATCGCCCAAAGAACAAACCACTAATGGTAACTCCTTAATCTCTTTATCATTTAAACCTTGTAATTCCTTATACTGCATCCCCATAGCCACACCTGTTGCGGGTATAGCTTGCATTCCTGTAGCCGAAGATTGGTGCGGTATTTTTGGTTTGTCATCGTCTTTTAAACTCGGGTGTGAATAATAGGTTCTTCCTCCAGAAAACGGGTCTTCTTTTTTAGCTAATAATTGCAACATTACATCGTATGGTTCTAAACCAAAGGATAACAACATGGCATCGTCTCTATAATATGGGAAGGCGTAATCCTGAGGCAATAATTGTAGCCCTAATGCTATTTGTATAGCTTCGTGTCCTCTTGAGGTCGCATGCACATATTTTGATACTTGTTTAAAGTTAGCTTCATATAACTCTGCCATTGCTTTTGCTGTACAAAGCTTTAAAAATCCTTTTTCTAATATATCTTTCTTCATATTCATTTCCCTACAAAATTGGGAGTCTATTAATTAAAACTTATTCTTATTATGGTAGGCCGAATAGCCATTTGATCTCTGCATTCTATTTTGCGTTAAGGATTGAGGCTTTGTTGGAGCTCCTCGTAGAGAGCGACTGCCGAAAGCCTGACTCCCTTTTTTAGGGAGTAACGCCACGAGATTTCTATACCATTTCATTTTCTACTTTAATCATCCAATTGAACTTATCTTCAATCTTCCCTGTTTTTATTGCATCTAAAGTCGAATTGACCGCATTACCAACAGGGCTTGCACTAGATACGTGAATAACCTCATCTGCGACACCTATTTCCTGTATATAGGCAATACCAACGGCAGTACCTGTTCCAAAGGCTTCTTCTAATGTTCCGTTTTGAGACGCTTCTTTGATTTCATCAATAGTTATTAGTCGCTCAACAACGTCGTATCCTTTATCTTTTAAAATAGCAATAACGCTTAGTCTTGTTATACCATCTAAAATAGAACCATCGCGTTTAGGTGTTATCATTTTCCCTCCTATTTTAAAGAAAATATTCATGGTTCCTACTTCTTGTATGTACTTATGTTCTACTGCATCCAACCACAATACTTGATCGTATCCTTTTGCTTTAGCTAATTCTGTAGGGCGTATTGCCGCAGCATAATTCCCAGCTGCTTTTGCTTCTCCTGTTCCGCCATTGGCTGCTCTTATATATTTTTTTTCTGCCCATAACTTTATACGTTTACTAAAAAATGGTCCTGCTGGAGAGGCCATTATTATAAACTTATAATGTGTTGCGGCACGCATGCCAATAAATGGCTCATCGGCATACATAAAGGGTCTTAAATATAATGCACTTCCATCTGTTGGCGGAATCCAATTGCGCTCTATATCTACCAATTGTTTTAACCCTTCTATAAATAATTCTTTAGGGAAATCTGGCATTCCCATACGGTCTGCACTAAAGTTTAATCGTGCTGCATTTTTATCGGCACGAAATAACATTGGATTTCCTTCTGTATCTACAGTTGCTTTCATCCCTTCAAAAACAGCTTGCCCATAATGTAAAGCCATTGCTGCTGGATGCGTAGGGATTAATTCTAAAGGTTCTATTCTGGGGTTTGTCCACGTTCCATCTTCAAAATCACAAATAAACATGTGGTCTGTAAATGTTGTTCCTAGTGGTATATTATTAAAGTCTAAAGTGCCTACTTTAGATTCTGTTACTTTAGTAATGTTAATGTTATGTGCCATCGTTTTATTTTTTTCGTCTATTCGAATGAAATTACTTTTTTAACAATTTTGTATCGAAAGCTTTTAATGCCTTCGCAATGAGACTGCTTCACTTCTCACAAAGCACTCGAAGTGACGTTCGTTTTATTCATTAATATTAAATTTCTCTATCTGCATCGAATTGCTCAAAATAATCGGCTACTCGACGTACAAAGGAGCCTCCTAAGAACCCATCGACAACTCTATGGTCGAAAGACAATGATAAGTACATCATACTACGTATCGCTATTTCGTCTCCATTTTCGGTTTCTATAACTTCTGCGCGTTTTTTTATAATTCCCAATGCTAGAATCGCTACTTCTGGTTGGTTAATGATTGGTGTTCCCATAACACTACCAAAAGTCCCTACATTAGATATTGTGAATGTGCTTCCTTTTATATCGTCTCCAGCCAGTTTATTTTCACGCGCTTTTCCTGCCAGTTCATTCACATTACTTGCGAGTGCTTCTAAATTTTTAGTATCTGCATTTTTTACTACTGGAACAATTAAGTTTCCACTAGGTAGCGCTGTTGCCATACCAATATTAATAGCTTCTTTTACAATAATGTTTGTCCCCGCTACCGAGGCGTTTATATTAGGAAAGTCTTTTATTGCTTTGGCTACTGCTTCTACAAATAGAGGTGTAAACGTTAAACGTTCTCCATACTTTTCCTGAAAGGCTTTTTTATTAGCATTTCTCCAATTTACCATATTCGTTAAATCGGCTTCTACATAAGCCGTTACGTGTGGTGATGTGTGCTTGGAATACACCATATGATCGGCAATCATTTGTCGCATTCTATCCATTTCTACAATCTTACCTTTGCCTTTATCGAAATTTAATTGTGGAATACGGTAAGCTGTTGGATCTTGTGGTGTTAGTGGTTGTGCAAATTTATATGGTCTGCCTTCTTCTATATATTGAAAGACATCACTCTTTCTTAATCGTCCTTCTGTTCCTGTAGAAGGAATACGTGCTAATTCCTCAAAACTAATGTGATGCTCTTTAGCTATTTTTAAAATTAAAGGGGAAAAGAATGTATTTGTATTTGCGACTGAAAACGAAGCTGAACTAGAACTAGCAGTTGCCTGAACTGGTTTGGGTTGTTTTGGAGCTTTAGCTTTTTCCTTTTTAACTTCAGTAGTTTTTGATCCCTCATTAGCTTTTGTTCCTGTTGCTTCTGAAACTTCTAATAATGCAATCACGGTTCCTACTGCAACGACAGCTTTAGCATTAAAAAACGTTTTAACTAAAGTTCCTGATGCTGGAGCTGGCACTTCATTATCGACCTTATCTGTTGCGACTTCTAATAAAATATCACCTTCTTCAAAACGTTCACCTTCATTAACTAACCAATTGATTATGGTTCCTTCTGTTATACTTTCACCCATTTTGGGCATTTTTAATTCAAAATCTTTCAAGTCTAATCTATTTAATTCAAAGAATTAAAATTAGTTTATTTATCAAAATACAACCGTTAAAATCTTTGATTTTTAACCAATACAGAATAATATTCCGCAAATAAACATTTAAATAGGTGTAAATTCTTTTATGTTTTATATTAGCATTCTAATACATAACATTTTTCTTATGCAAGGTATATTAGATAAAATAGATGCTAAAATTTTGTTTTTGCTTCAACAAAATAGCAATAGGACAACAAAAAGCATTGCTAATGAACTAGGAATGTCTACCACTCCTATTTTTGAACGTATTAAAAAATTAGAAAAACAGGGATATATAAAAAAATATGTTGCCTTATTAAATCATAAAAAGATAGGCTTAAAGCAAACTGTTTTTATTGGCATTACATTACAAGGACACACCAGAAGTTACCTTGAAAAATTTGTAACAGAAATTAACAGCTTCCCTGAAGTTATAGAATGTCATAGGGTTAGTGGTAATTATGACTATTTACTAAAACTCGTTGTTGAAGATATTGAAGCTTATGAAACTTTTATTATTTCGAAATTAACGCTTTTACCATATTTAGGAAATGTACAAAGCCTAATAACATTATCAACAAGTAAAGAAACTAACGAAATTGATATCGCTAGTATTATTAATCATTGATTTTATTTTTTAAACGTATCTCTCAAGGTTTTATAAGCTTCCTCTTGAGTAGGTAAATCTTTAGGCACTTCACGTAAAGGTGCTACTGCTTTTAATGTTTCATGACAATCGGCAGGTAATTGTTGGTATAATTGTGTTCCTTTTGTTTTCCATGCAATCATCTCATCGCTAACCTGTTTAATTATTTTTGCGGGATTCCCAACGACTAAACTTCTATTAGGAATTTTTGCTTCAGCTTTTACAAAAGCCATAGCTCCAACAATACTTTCATCACCAATCTCGGCATCATCCATAATAACGGTATTCATCCCCACTAATACGTTACGACCAATATTCGCTCCATGAATAATTGCTCCGTGGCCTATATGTGCACTTTCCTTAAGTGTTATAGATTTCCCAGGAAACATATGTACAGTACAATTTTCCTGTACGTTAACGCCATCTTCTAAAATAATTTGCCCCCAATCACCACGAATGGCAGCACCGGGACCAATGTAACAATTCTTTCCAATAATAACATTACCTGTTACGGCTGCCAATGGATGCACGAAACTACTTTCGTGAACTACTGGAATATATCCTTTAAATGAATAGATCATAATTTTATAAGTATGTATAAAATGTTGAAGCTGATAGAATAACTCAACCTCAACATTTTATTATTCATTACTATTTAAAGCCTTTTAATTTTTCCTTAGTAAACTCAGACAGCACCAATCTCCCGCTCGTTTGTGCGCGTTCTGCCAATAAGGCATCCCAGTCGTCTGTGCCTTTCCAGAATACTTTTTTCATTTCTAACATTGCTTCTGTATTGTATGTACATAAATGCTCTGCTGTTGCTCTTACAGCTTCATCTAACGCTTCATTGGTTTCAAAAACTTTTGTAAATAAACCTTTTTGCATTGCCCACTCTGCTGGGTAAAATGAATTCGCATCTATAGCTATTTGAGACATCGCGCTTACCCCCATTTTACGTTCTATGGCTGGTCCTACAACAAATGGCCCTATACCAATATTTAATTCACTAAGCTTGATGGCAGCATATTTTGATGCCATACAGTAATCGGTAGCAGCAGCTAAGCCAACGCCGCCGCCTACAGTTTTTCCTTGAATACGTCCAATAATAAACTTTGGACATTTACGCATGGCATTAATAACGTTTGCAAACCCCGAGAAGAATATTTTGCCTTTGGCCGCATCATCTATATTTATTAGCTCTTTAAAGCTTGCTCCAGCACAAAAAGTTCTGTCTTTTCCACTTTTTAAAACAATCACTTTAATAGCATCGTTTTGGCCTGCTTCTATTATTGTTTGCGCTAATTTTGCTAATACATCTCCAGGCAGAGAATTATGTGCAGGATGAAAAAATTCTATATATCCTACTTCGTTTTCTATGTCAATTTTAACGTATGGTTCACTCATCGTTTTAACGGTTCCACTAAAATGGAACTCTATTTTAAGGTTTATTTTTTTACAACTCACATATTATTACATGAGTTCTTTTATAATTTTAAGTTTAGTCTAAAGCAAATTAAATTGCTTGAAGTGATGATTCAAGTGTTTGCGTTCTAACAAATACGATTCGTATTTATTCAACTCTCCAAAAACCAAATTCTTTAAAACGGCATTTGGATTATCTTTAAAAAAAGCGAGATATTTAAATCGTTGTGCAATAAATTTATCTTTTGCCGTTTGTAAATCTGGATGTACTAAAGGGGCCAAACTATCTTTCTCTAATAATGGGAATTTGGAATTCTGTGGAAACGCTTCAAAATCATACAAACTGTCGTGTACTTTTTCTACTATTTTTTCGGGTGTAGCAATTTCAAAATCTTGTATTTCACCGCCAGCTATTTTATACGTATATTCTAAATGCTCTAACATATGTTGCGCTGTCATAATTCCCCATTTAGGTTTACTGTCTTCTTCAAGTTTAGCTAAACACGCTTTTATACTCTCTGAAGTCATTTCTGTAAATACCTCTTGTTTCTTTTCTACCATTGTTAAGATGGTAGCAACACATACTAATGGATCTTCTTTTTCGGCGCCATCTGGTAAAACAGCATTGGCAGCATCTACATTTGCATCAAAAATTTCTACATACCATTTTACAATTCCACTAGGATGTTCTTGCCCTCTACTATCTCTATCTACTTTTTGCTTACATGTTAAACGCACATATAAGGTATCATTATGGTAAATAGGGCGTAAAAACCTAATTTCTTCTAGGCCATAATTTGCAGCTACAGGGCCTTTATTTGGATACACAAATAATCCTGCTGCCATCGAAATAATAAAATACCCGTGTGCTGTTCGTTTTTCAAAAATACTCCCGTCTAAGCTAGTTATATCTGTATGCGCATAAAAATGATCCCATGTAATATTCCCAAAATTAACAATATCTGTATCTGTAATTGTTCGATTATGGGTCTTTAAAGACATTCCTGGTTGGATATCTTCCCAATGGTATGCAAAAGGATGCTTTGGAGATGCTTTATACATTGCTTTTGGCTGATATATTCCCGTTATCTCCGTTAATGTCGTTGGAGAACCTTGAATGGCGGTACGTTGCAAATAATGTTTAATACCACGCATGCCTCCCATTTCTTCGCCTCCACCAGCTCTTCCTGGACCACCGTGCACTAAACTTGGTAATGGAGAACCGTGACCTGTACTTTCTTTAGCCATATCACGATTAATAACCAAAATACGGCCATGGTGACTCGCAGCATTAACCACATAATCTTTAGCTATTTTGTCGTTGTTTGTTGCTATTGAAGACACTAGCG
Organism: Lacinutrix sp. YIN62; assembly: GCF_057219185.1. NCBI lineage: Bacteria > Pseudomonadati > Bacteroidota > Flavobacteriia > Flavobacteriales > Flavobacteriaceae > Lacinutrix > Lacinutrix sp. YIN62. The sequence goes on along the minus strand of NZ_JBXVVH010000018.1, from coordinate 42,308 downwards.
ATCCTTTTCCCATTTGCGCTAAAGTAATCGCTTCGTCTAAGCTTTTATATGGCATTATAGTACTCACAGGACCAAAAGCTTCACGTTCATGAATACTTGTATTTTCAAAGGGATGGTCTGCCCTTAGCAATATTGGACTTATAAATGCTCCTTTATTAGCATCGGCTCCAATAGTTTTAATGCTATCAAGGCTTCCATAAACAATTTCTGCTTCTTTCGATAAATCGGTTACAGAGTTTCTTACTGCTTCTACTTGCTGTTTACTAATAAGCGCTCCCATTCTCACTTCTTTTAATCTTGGATCTCCTATAGTTACTTTATCTAATGCTTTCCCTAAAGCTATTTGCACGTCTTCTACACGGTTCTCAGGCACAATAATACGTCTAATTGCTGTACATTTCTGCCCAGCTTTTACTGTCATTTCTTTACGTACCTCTTTTATAAACAAGTTAAATTCAGGTGTTCCAGGTACAGCATCTTCCCCAAGAATAGAAGCATTTAATGAATCGGCTTCCATTGTAAATGGCACCGCTTCTTGTATGAGTCTAGGGTGTGCTTTTAACAAACGCCCCGTTGCAGCAGATCCTGTGAAGGTTACCACATCTTGAGATTCTACTGTATCTAAAATATTACGCACAGTACCGTTAATAATTTGCAATGCCCCTTCTGGTAAAATCCCCGAAGCTATAATTGTTCTTGCAACAGCCTCTGCTAAATAGGATGATGATGGTGCAGGCAATACTACTGCTGGCACACCAGCCATCCAGTTAACCGCACATTTTTCTAACATTCCCCAAACAGGAAAGTTAAAGGCATTAATATGTACTGCAACTCCTTTTTTAGGCACCATGATATGATGTGCCATAAAGCGCCCGCCTCTAGATAAATCTATGGGATCACCTTCTACATGATATGGTTGATTTGGAAATAATTTTCTTAGAGAAGCATTAGCGAATAAGTTGCCAAACCCTCCTTCGATATCTATCCAGCTATCTATTTTTGTAGCACCTGTTCTATAACTTAATTCATAAAAATCATTTTTACGTTTTGTTAAGTATAATGCTAATTTTTTAAGCATATTCCCACGCTCTTGAAAGGTCATTTTACGAAGTACTTCTCCTCCTTTTGTTCTTCCGTAGTTTAAAATTTCAGGAATGTCTAGACCTTCTGTAGCTACGCTTGTGAATGCATCTCCAGTAATCGCATCTAATATCGGAGTCCCTTCTTCTTTTCCTTCTGTCCATTGTCCTTGGACGTAATGTTGTATTTTTTTCATCGATAAATTTATTTATCGTTTCCACCATAGTGGAAATCTATGTTATTACTTCTAGATACAATTTAATTAAGCTCTAGTCTTGGTTGCTTCTGTAAAAATATAACAACACCTCTATTTTATTAACCATTTAAAATGATCTTATTATACGGTTACATTTTCTATAATTGCAGCATACCCTTGTCCAACACCAATACACATTGTAACCAATGCATATTTTTTATTTTGTTCTTGCAACTCTAAAGCTGCGGAGTAAGCAATTCTTGCTCCTGTTACGCCTAATGGATGTCCTATCGCTATTGCCCCTCCATTAGGATTTAATCTTGGATCATCGTCTGCTAATCCCCACGCTCTTGTACAGGCTAAAGCTTGAGCTGCGAATGCTTCGTTTAACTCTATAACATCTATGTCTTCCATTGTTAATCCTGCTTTTTCTAAAGCTTTATTTGAAGCTTGAACTGGTCCTATCCCCATTATTCTTGGTTCAACACCAACCACGGCAGAACTTACTATTCTAGCCAAGGGTTTTAGATTATATTTTTTTACAGCTGCTTCTGAAGCGATAATCGTTGCAGCAGCACCATCATTTAATCCTGAAGCATTTCCTGCGGTTACACTCCCGCCTTCTTTTTTGAAGGCAGCTCTTAATTTTCCTAATATTTCTAATGAGGTATTTGATTTTACAAATTCATCTTTTGAAAATTGGATTGGGTCTTTTTTACGTTGTGGAATTTCAACAGTAATAATTTCTTTTGCTAAACGCCCATTTTCTTGTGCTTTAGAAGCTTTCATCTGACTCCAGTAAGCAAATTTATCTTGATCTTCTCTAGAAATATTATACTTCTCTACTAAGTTTTCTGCCGTCATTCCCATACCATCTGTCCCATAAAGCTTTTGCATTTTAGGGTTTATAAATCGCCATCCAAAAGTAGAGTCATACATTTTAGAATCGCCTCCAAAAGCTGTTGATGGCTTAGCCATAACATACGGACCACGAGTCATATGCTCTACTCCTCCAGCAATAAACAGATCTCCATCTCCTGCTTTAATAGCACGATTTGCATGAATAATGGCCGACAATCCTGAACTACATAAACGGTTTACCGTTTCTCCAGGTACTGTAAATGGCAAGCCCGCTAATAATGACGACATTCTTGCTACGTTACGATTATCTTCTCCTGCCTGATTCGCACAGCCCATAATCACATCATCATAGGCTTCCTTTGGAATGCTAGAGTTCCGTTCTACAACTTCCTTAATTACTAATGCCCCTAAATCGTCTGTTCTAACAGCAGACAATGTTCCTTTGTAATTTCCTATTGGAGTTCTTACTCCATCTATGATATATGCGTCTTTCAAAATGTATTTATTTTTTATTTATTCCACTGTTATTGTTCTCTCATTTATTAGAGCAACAATATGCTCCTATTCTTTATGAACTAATATGGGTTTAACCTCTACTTCAATTTCATTATATAGTTAATATTATAATGATTTATATTATTCCCATTCTTTTTGTGTTCTATAAACGACTCCCTTAAAAAGAGCAACTAATTCCTCTCCTCTTTTTACTTCTATAATATTAAATCCTAGTTTATTATTCACTTTTTCTATTACAGATTCTGCCACGATATAATCTCCTTCATTTAATGCTTCGATATGATTGATACTAGTCTCAATAGAAACCGCATATTTGCCATGTGTATTGGCTGCAAATCCAAAAGCAGTGTCTGCCAACGAATAACTAATACCGCCATGGGCTTTATTCATACTGTTAAGCATTTCTCTACGAATAGTCATTCCTAGTTTACAACGCCCTATTTCACATTCTAAAATTTCTATTCCTAGCCAAGTACTATAGGCATCTTGAGACAGCATTTTATATGGAATTTCTTCACCTTTCATTATCTTTCTTGAAGTTTTATATCTTGTAATGTTACTCGCCTCTCTTTTCTTATAAAAAAAAGGTTTTTCCTTCTCTATTCATTTTACGTAATAATGGACTACAACGATATCTATCTTCATGATACTCATTATACATATCGTCTAATGTACTTACGCACCAACCTATTCCTTTTTCGTCTGCCCAAGCGAGTAATCCTTTCGGATAATTGACGCCTTTTGTCATTGCATTATCAATATCTTCTGCCGACGCTATGTTTAAGAACAATGCATCAGCAGCTTCGTTAATTAACATCACTAATACCCGATTAAAAATTTGTTTTGCCAACTCGTTATCTTTAGTAGGTTCAGGTTTTACCGCCCCTTCTGAATAATCGTAATAACCTTTTCCAGATTTTCTTCCTAAGTATCCTGCCTCCGAAAAACGCTTTTGAGTAAATGCTGGTTTATATCGTGGATCGAAATAAAAAGCTGTAAATACAGTTTCTGTTACTGTATAATTAACATCATTTCCTATAAAATCCATTAATTCAAATGGCCCCATGCGAAAGCCTCCTAAGGTTTTTAAACTATAATCTATAGTAGAAAAATCTGCGATACCTTCTTCATAAATTCGTAATGCTTCTCCGTAAAACGGGCGTGCCACTCTATTGACTATAAATCCTGGCGTATCTTTAGCTACAGCGACTATCTTTTTCCAATCGGAAATTATTTGTATAGATTGCGCTAATACGTCTTGAGATGTTTGAATCGCTGGTATAACCTCTACTAATTTCATTAATGGTGCAGGATTAAAAAAGTGAATTCCTACACAACGTTCTGGTTTCTCTAGAGATGCAGCTATGGATGCGATAGATAAGCTAGACGTATTAGAGGCTATAATACAATCGTCTGCCACATAACTTTCTAATTTTGAAAATACTGTTTTCTTAATTTCAAGATTTTCAATAATAGCTTCTATGGTTAAATTTGAATCTCCTAAATCTTTTAAATCATCTACGTAAGATATATTTTCTTGTATTCTTAATTTTTCACCTTCGTCGATTCTTCCTTTTTCTACAAGTCTAGATAATATTTTTTCTAAAGCCGCTTTCGCTTTATCTAATGCGTTTTGATTCGTGTCGTATAATTTTACTTTACACCCAGAAGTTGCAGCTACTTGTGCAATTCCACTTCCCATTGTTCCCGAACCTATTATTCCTACGTTCATAATTTAGTTTCCTTTAAATTCTGGTTTCCTTTTTTCAATAAAAGCGGCAACACCTTCAGCATAATCATTACTTTGTGCTGCTTCTATTTGTAATTTAGACTCTAAAGCCAATTGTGCCTCTAAATTATTCGTCATAGATTGATTAAATAATTCTTTAATCTTTCCTAATGCTGCGGTTGGCATATTGGCCATTTTTACAGCCAATTTATTTATAGTAGTTTCAAAATCTTCTAAAGCAACATATTTATATATCATCCCCATTTTTTCTGCTTCTTGAGCTGATATTTTATCGCCTAACATTGCCAATGCCAATGCTTTTTGGAATCCTATTAATCTTGGTAAAAAGAATGTTCCTGCACTATCCGGTACTAAGCCGATTAAACTAAACGCCTGTATAAAGCTTACTTTTTCGTGAGCAACTACAACATCGCAAGCTAGAGCGATGTTTGCACCTGCTCCTGCAGCGACACCATTTACTGCTGCTATTATTGGTTTTTTTATAGAACGAATTCTAGTAATTATAGGGTTATAGTGTTCTTCTAATATTTTTTTAAACCCTGGATTTAATTCTGGGTCTGTTACTTCTTTTAAATCTTGACCTGCGCAAAAAGCTTTACCACTACCTGTTAAAACAATTGCGCGAACCTCTGTATTTGTTTCGCAAGCATCTAAAGTATTTTGTAAGCTTAGAGCCATTTCCCTGTTAAAACTATTAAATACTTCAGGTCTATTTAAAGTAACGTATGCAACTTTATTTTCTATTTTTAATTCTATTGAATTCATTTTTTAATCTTCTATTTTAAACTCTGGATTATAAATTAATCCTATAATATTATTCCAAGGATCGTATAGGCTTGCTACCATTATCTCGCCTCCTACGTTATTAGGCTCCTCATGTGCTGTTGCTCCTAAACTAATAAAGTGCTGGTACGCTTTATGTATATCTTCTACGCCCCAATAGGAAAAGACGTTCTCTGTTTTTGTAACATTATCTCTTTGTTCTAGCTGCAATCCTAATTCGTAACCTTTAACATTAAAACCAACATAAAAAGGGGCATTAAAATAGGGTTTAACAAAAAAAGCTTCAGAATACCATTCTGTAGCTTTTTCTATATTATCGACCATATATATAGTGGTACGAAGTCCTAACATAAATGATTTACCTTTACTCATCTTATGTTCCTGCAAATACAGGATATTTATTAATTAAATTCATTTTCACTTAAAAAGCTTCTCTTTTGAGAGTTTGATTATTTTAAACATTTAAAATAATCAAACGGTTCTTGACAATCATCGCACTGAAATTGTGCTTTACATGCTGTTGAACCAAACTGACTTACCAACCTTGTGTTCTTTGATCCACAATTTGTGCATTTTACGATGCGTTTTCCATTTAGCAACACATCTTTATCATGTTCTGCTTCGAGCGGTGCTGCTATTCCATAATCTTCTAATGCTTTCCTGCCTTTTTTTGTAATCCAATCGGTAGTCCAAGCTGGAGCTAGAATCAATTCCACTTCAGAGTCATATCCTGCATCTTTCAGTGCTTTTTTTATATCATCGCCAATAACATCCATTGCAGGACAACCACTGTATGTGGGAGTTATTTGCACTTTTACTATAGTGTTCTCTATGATAGCCGAACGTACTACTCCCATTTCCATAATAGATAATACTGGAATTTCAGGATCTGAAACTTTCTCCAATATAGAGAAGAGTTTGGGGTTTATATTTTGTTCGATTGTCGTCAATATCAGTCTTATTTTATGGTATTTTAATTACCATTCCATATTCGGGTATGTCCGTTGCATGTATTGTAAATCACTTAATAAATACCCTAAATGTTCTGTATGAATTCCTTCTTTTCCTCCTTTTTGAAACCATTTAGATTCTGGCACATCCAGAGTAGCTGTTATTAAAACAGCCTGTACTATTTCGTAATATTTATCTTTAAGAGTTGTAACATTTACACCTATACTCTCGCTAACCATCACTTTATCTGCTTCTGTTTGATGAAACAATTCATCTGTATAGGTCCATAATGCATTGATTGCATCTTGCATTTTCATTTTACTTTCTGCTGTTCCATCGCCTAAACGTTTCACCCAATCTGAAGAAAATCGTTGATGATAACTAACTTCCTTTATTGATTTTTTGGCTATAGCAGACAGCGTTACGTCATGGCTTTTTTGTAGTTCTGTTAAAAATAACAAATGATACACATCAAATAAAAATTGGCGCCCTATAGTATAGGCAAAATCTGTATTTGGTTGTTCTACAAGTAAAACATTCAAGTATTCTCTTTCTTTACGTAAAAAGGCGATATCATCTTCTGTAGTTGCTCCTCCTTTTATTTTTGCTGCATATTGATAATAGCTTCTTACTTGCCCAAACAAATCTAATGAAATGTTTGTACAAGCGATATCTGTCTCTAAACTTGGCCCATGCCCTGTTAAGGCTCCTAACCTTTGTCCAAGAATCAAACTATTGTCTGCAACACCAAGAATATATTTATATAGATTTTCGTTTTTCATATTTCTTTCCTGTACAATATAGGAATTGTATTAAACTCTTTTTTTATTACTTATTAATCTCATCACTCTTCTCTACTAAAAAGCACAAAAGAGTTATTTTAGATTCAATTGATAGCGCTCCTGTTTGTTACAAGAATTTACATATATTTCACCTCATCTGGTAAATCGTAAAATGTTGGATGGCGATAGACCTTATCTTGAGCTGGCTCAAACATTTCACCATTATGTTTTGGATTTGATGCGGTAATGTTTTTAGATTCTACAACCCAGATACTAACACCTTCATTTCGTCTTGTATAGACATCACGTGCATTTTCCAAAGCCATTTCTGCATCTGCAGCATGAAGACTTCCGAAGTGTCTGTGCTCTAATCCATTTTTACTTCTTACAAACACTTCCCAAAGCGGCCAATTTTTTTTTGTTGACATAGTATTGCCCACCAGAGTGGGTATCTTATTAATTAAACGTTTTTCTTTATATAGTTTTCGATTGCACTTAGGCAAACAAATACTTAAACAATATGTTTTTCTTTTCTTTGCTGTTGTTTTTCAGAATAAGCCATAGCCGCATCTCGAACCCATGCGCCACGATCCCATGCACCCACTCTAGCACTCATTCGTTCTTTATTACAGGGGCCATGTCCTTTAACAACTTGCCAGAATTCATCCCAATCGATTTCACCAAAGTCATAACTTTTCCGTTCTTCATTCCATTTTAAATCGGGATCGGGAATTGTTAACCCGATTAAATCGGCTTGTGGGACTGTTTGATCTATAAACTGTTGACGCAAATCATCGTTAGATTTCCGTTTTAATTTCCACTTCATAGATTGCGCTGTATGTACTGATTCTGCATCTGTTGGGCCTAACATCATTAACGATGGCCACCACCAGCGATTTAAGGCATCTTGAGCCATTTCTTTTTGTTCTGGTGAACCTTGCGCTAGTTTCATCATAATTTCAAACCCTTGGCGTTGGTGAAAACTTTCTTCTTTACACACCCGAATCATCGCTCTAGCATAAGGGCCGTAAGATGTGCTACACAAAGGGACTTGATTAATAATCGCTGCACCATCTACTAACCATCCTATTGCTCCCATATCTGCCCATGTAATGGTTGGATAATTAAAAATACTTGAATATTTAGCTTTGCCTGTATGCAACTGCTCATAAAGCTCATCTCGAGAAACGCCTAAAGTTTCACACGCACTGTATAAATACAAACCGTGTCCTGCTTCATCTTGCACTTTAGCCAACAAGGCCACTTTTCGTCTTAAAGACGGCGCTCTAGTAATCCAATTACCTTCTGGTAACATCCCTATAATCTCAGAATGCGCATGCTGAGACATTTGCCTAATATGCGTTTTACGATACTTTTCTGGCATCCAATCTTTAGGCTCGATCTTTTCATCTCGCGCAATACGTTCTTCAAATTGGGCTTCTAAGTTTTTTATTTGTTCTTCACTCATAACTTATACTATTTGGTGAATGGTAATTTATATTTTAATGCATTTAACATAATGACTTCTTCTTTAATAACTCTTAATACCTTAAGCATTAAACATCGAAATCGACCACTACTTTCTTTGATGTTGGTACTGCTTGACAACTTAACACTAAGTTTCTAGCAACTTCTTTTTCATCTAATGCATAGTTTATTTTCATTTCTACTGTGCCGTCTTTCACTTCACATTTACAAGTACTACAAACGCCTCCTTTACATGCGAATGGGAGATCGGCACCTGCCGCCAACGCACCGTCCAAAATATTATCGTGTTCAGCTTCCATAGTAAAATGAAATTCTTTTCCGCCATCTATTATGGTTACTTCTGTCCCCTCGGTTTTATGTTCTAAAACCTCAGCAATATGTTTATTTTCCGCGTCGGTATTGCCAGAGAAAAACAATTCATAATGTATTTTATCTTTTTCTAACCCAGCCTTTTCCAACGCATCGCGAATTAAGAAAATCATTTCCTGCGGGCCACAGATAAAACAACTACTGGTATCATCTATATCGATAAAAGTTTTCGATAAAACTTGGAGTTTTTCTTCATTAAATCTCCCGTTTAACAATGGGATATCGCGTTGTTCTTTTGTTAAAAAATAGAACACCTGAAAACGCCCAAAAAACTGATTTTTAAGCTGTTCTATTTCCTCCTTAAAGATAATCGATTTTACAGTACGGTTCAAGTAAAATAACTTGAATGTACTATTAGGTTCTGCGATTAAGTGTGTTTTTATTATAGATAACATTGGCGTAATACCACTTCCTGCTGCAAAAGCAATATGATTTCTAGAAGATGTTGGCTCTATATCTATATAAAAATGACCAGACGGTTCCGCTATTTCTAGTGTATCGCCTACTTTTAACCTTATGTTTGCATAGGTCGAAAATACGCCTCCTGGTATTTGCTTAATTGCTACTTTCCATTCGTTATCCAATGGACTAGAACACAATGAATACGATCGACGCACATCTGCTCCATCTATTATTTTTCGCAATGTAAGGTGCTGTCCTTGCTTGAATTTAAAAGTTGCTTGTAAATTTTCTGGGATATCAAAAGTAACCACAACACAATCTTTGGTTTCCTTATAGATATCTTTAACGTGTATATTATAAAATTCTGCCATCTGTAAATTTCAACTAACACTTGTTAGTTTGGATAGCAAATATACAAAACTTTTAAGAATTATACTTTCACTCCGTTTATAAGGACTTGAGTCAAGTTTTGCGCCAAATCTTCAGGCTTTAGGTCTTCTTTTTTTGGAATCCACAAATATAGCGATCGCAGTGTAGATAGTATTGAAAATAGCATTACCTCGGGGTTATTATTAATAATCTCTTTATGCTCTATACCGCAGATTATGATGTTTCTAAAGTTATTCTCGTAATCCTCCCTTAGTTTTAAATAGTAGTCTAATTGCTCTTCTAAATGCATCCAATCGTTATTCATTGAAGACATTCCGTATGTATTTTGAATGGTAATATCGACATGAAGTGCAATAATTTTATTTAGTTTTTCAATATTTCCAATATCCGATGTTTTTATTAGTTCCATGCCTCTTGTAAACTCTTCTGCCAAAGAAATGATAATTTCGGTAAGAATATCCTGTTTTGAACTAATATGATTATACAAACTTGATGCTTTAATCCCCAATACTCTTGCAATATCCCGCATTGTCACAGCACTATACCCTTTTTCTTTAAAAAGTGCTGCTGCTATTTTAATAATCTGTTGCTTACGTGTTTCTTGTTTCATCGTCTACTAATATACTCATTCAAATTTTATTATAAAAATGACATTACAGATGCTTAAAAACACAATATATTAATTCATAACTTTGTGGTATGCTATCGTTAAATAATTCAAGCATTTTTTATGAATACAACAATAGAGACCAACCCTTTAATAGATAGGCTACCTCCGCATCTAAAGCAATTTATAAAGCCTCAAAATTACAATGATTATTCTTCTATTAATCAAGCTGTTTGGCGTTATGTAATGCGCAAAAATGTGTCGTATTTAAGTAATGTTGCTCACGAATCGTATTTAAAAGGTTTAAATATGACAGGAATCTCTATAAATTCTATACCGAGTATGTATGGCATGAATCGTATTCTTAAAGACATTGGATGGGCTGCTGTAGCTGTAGATGGTTTTATTCCTCCTAATGCTTTTATGGAATTTCAAGCGTATAAGGTTTTAGTAATTGCATCAGATATTCGTCAATTAGAAAATATGGAGTACACGCCTGCTCCCGATATTATTCATGAAGCAGCAGGACATGCCCCTATTATAGCAAATCCAGACTACGCAGAGTACTTAAGACGTTTTGGAGAGATTGGTTCTAAAGCTATTTTATCTGCTCACGATAATGATATTTATGAGGCTGTAAGAGCTTTATCTATTTTAAAAGAAGCTCCAGACTCTTCCCAAAATGCTATTATAGCAGCTGAAAACCTGGTAAATACCTTACAAAATAAAAAGGTGCCGCTTTCAGAGATGGCAAAAATTAGAAATTTACACTGGTGGACCGTTGAATACGGCTTAATAGGTAATTTGGATGCGCCTAAAATTTACGGTGCAGGTCTATTATCTTCCATAGGAGAAAGCAAATGGTGTATGACCAATGCTGTTGAAAAAAAACGCTACAGTATTGCTGCTGCCGAAATAGAATTTGACATCACCAAACCTCAACCTCAATTATTTGTTACTCCAGATTTTGCTTATTTAATGGAAGTCTTAGAGGAATTTTCCAATACAATGGCAATGCGAAAAGGCGGTTTTAGAGGGTTACAGAAACTTATAGATTCTAAAAAAATTGGAAGCATAGAACTTAACACAGGCTTACAAATTTCTGGAGTTTTCACCAAAATGATTACAGACGAAGATAATAACGTTGTGTTTTTTAAAACAGAAGGCCCTACAGCTATTGCCAACAGAGAAAAAGAACTTATTGGCCATGGTAAAGATGCGAATCCTAACGGGTTTAGTTCTCCTATAGGCAAACTAAAAGGCATTAGTCTTGCTATTGAAGATATGGGCCCTCGCGATTTAAAAGCCTATAACTTCTATGATGGAAAACGTATAGCCATTGAATACGAAAGTGGTATTACCATTGAAGGACTAAACATTACTGGGATACGAAATGTTTATGGCAAACTAATCCTTATTGAATTTGAAGACTGCACGGTTACTTACAAGAACAGCATCTTATTTTCTCCAGATCAAGGAATGTTTCGACTCGCTGTAGGCTCATCTATTTCTTCTGCTTTTGCTGGTTCAGCAGATTTTAGATCATTTAATAACTTATACCATGTGTCGTCCACAAAAACGATAAAACAGAACAAAGACAGTAATACACTCGAATTAGAGACCCTCTACAAGAAAGTTGCACTTTTAAGAGATTCTAAAAACACTGATAGCAAACTAATTAAAACTATTATTTCTACTTTACAAGAAAACCACCCTAAAGATTGGCTATTATTATTAGAGTTATACGAGCTTTTAGACTCTGAAAATACGTTAAGAGCAATCGCACGTAAGCATTTAAAAAACATAGAAACAAAACGGCCAGAAATTGCACATTTAATTACAGATGGACTGTCATTAATAGATGAATATGTAACACATTAAATTATGGGATTTTTAAATTTTATATTTGGAGTAAAAAACCGACAACTTAAAGCTTTTATAGATAGAGGCGCTATCATTTTAGATGTTAGAACCCAGAGAGAGTATGATAAAGGCGCTATTAAAGGTGCCAAACACATTCCTTTACAAGAACTACATAAACATACTGCAAAGCTAAAACAATTAAACAAACCCTTTATAGTTTATTGCCAGAGCGGTATTCGTTCTGCTAAAGCAGCAAAATACTTAACCCTAAACAACATAGAAGCTATTAATGGTGGCGGACTCGCTAAACTTTCAAAACTACTATAACAATCTTATATTAAGTCGCTTTTTCTTTCTTTTTCGGTAAACATAAAAAAGAAGAATTGGCAGCAATAAAAACAATAATCTATAGGTCTTACTTTGTTTTTTAAAGATTGGTTTTTCGTTCCCTATTAATGTAATTGCACTCCAATAATAAGGAGAAACTTCACTTGTATTTTTATGGTTATTAATGTAATCTTGTTTTGCATTACCCAATGCTTCTGTTTTAGTAAATCCTTTATTTAAATACTTATAAAACGCATATATTATTTCATTATTAGATTTTTGATTTACATCCCAAAGAGAAGCTAAAACACTTTGAGCACCTGCATTTACAAATCCTCGTGCCACACTCATAACTCCTTCTCCTTTTTTTAATTCTCCTTGAGAAGTTTTACAAGCACTTAAAACAACCAAGTCTGTATATTGGTTTGCAAAGCACATCTCATCTAACATTAATTTTTCGTCATAAAATGCTAACCATGGTTTTTCCTGAGACACACCACCACTATGGGTAGACAGGTGTATTATTTGATGCTTCCCATAAGCCTCTGCAAATTTTTGCTTTGTTGCCTTTTGATTTGTTAAAACTGTTGTTTGTAATTCTTCTTCAAGCGCCTTGACTTCGTCATTATATACAACCAAAGGGGCTAGTGATGGGTCTTTAAAATAAGTTGGGCTCATTGCAAAGTAACGACTAACATACTCTCTTTTAAGGGTTTTAGAACTCATTAAGCATGAAAACGAATAAGCATATCTTATTTTACAGATATTAATTAGATACGACTCATTTATTGGCTGATTATTTTTCATGGTTATTAATGGCTCAAAAGGTATATTTTGTAAAACGCCATCTGAGATAATCAACAATTCTTTTCCTTTTAAAATATTAGGATTAGCTTCTAAAAAAGGGAACAGTTGCTTATAGAGTTCAAAGGCTAAAGTTTTATAATGCTTTTCATCATTTTCATTTACAAATGGCGTTCTCAAATATTCTTGAAACTTTTGCAAATTTTGAGCTAAAAGCTTTCGCTCTTTTATTTTAAAAAGCCCCACTGTATTTTTAGACAGTAAAGAGACATAGGCGTTATCATCTCCTATTTTATATTGTAAAACCAACTGTTTTTCATTCAAGTGTTTTTGTGCCATAGTGGCATCATAAATTTGTATTCCTTTTTTAAAGTTATGATAGTTCGGAAAAGCTCCTTCTAAAGAATCTATAAACTTAGAATAGGCTTCTTTTCTTGAAAAAAACTCAATCTTAAAATGTTCTTCTTGCAATACATTTTGATCTTGTGTTGCTAATGCCTCTTGCCTAGAATGATTAATTTCCTGAAGTAACTTTATTTCTCGTTCAATAATCTCATGAGGCAATTTTGATAAAATCTTGGCTTTTAAATTGGTTACATTCTCCAACAACAATAGCGCTTTACTTTTTTCAATAAAATAAAACGCTTTTTGCATTTCCTTAAGCTTATAGCATACTGCTGTAGCTTTTAAATATAAATCTGATGCTTTTTCTCTCCAAAAAAGTTTTGATACATCTTCTCTGCTTTCAAAATAAATAAGATTAACAAGGGCATCTGCCAATTCTAATGTCCTTAATGCATTACGTAAATACGCTTCATTCTTTTCTTTTTTATCAAATTCAATCCAAGCATTTGCCTTATCCTCAAGATAGTCTAACACATCTCTTTTATTTAGAGATAACTCAATATCTTGAAAACTTGGCAATGTCTGGTAATCACTCCTTGTATTATTTACCGTTAAGCAGAGGGCTCTTTGGTAATATTCTAGCGCTTCCACATATTTATTCTCTGCAATACAAACATCCCCCAAATTATTATAGATGCTAGCCTCTTGGATTGGCCTTTTATATGCATAGCCTAAGGCTGCACTAAAATGCATTTTCGCTTTAATTATATCACGATCTTTCTTATGAGCAACTCCAAGATTATTATGGCTTTTAGAAATAAACATTGAGTCTTTTAATTTAATGCTCAACTCTAAAGCTTTTTGATATGCTGTAATACTAAGATTGTATTCTTCAAGTGTATCATAAAAATGACCTTGATTAATTTTCAGTCCGATTAAATCTTTTTCAGGAATATCGAAATTATCGCTTAAGGCTTCTATTTTCTTATTTTTACTAAAAAAATCCTCTTTATATTTAACATCACTATAATAATCTGCATAAATCGCTAATATATTTTTATAAACTCGTAACAGGTTTTTACTATCCTTTTTGTTTAGGTATATTGATTCACTAATACCATAACAATCTAAAGCGTTCTTAAAATCACCTCTAGCCTCATAAACCCTAGCTTTCAACCAATTAACTTTCGCTGTTCTCTTTTCTGTTTTACTACAAAAACCTAATAAACGATTACAGGATTGCAATGCTTCTGAATACGCCCCATTTTCATATTGAAATTTCGCATAATTATTAAAACTGGCCTTAAAAAGTGAAGGGTATTCTTTGACGTATTTTTCTCTTATTGAAACTGCTTTACTAGCATAATCGATAGATTTATCCATATCCATCTGTTTCAAATAAATATACTTGGCTAATTCATGATAAATCTTAGATAATTTTAACTCATCAACAACACAACTATCTATTAATGACTCGACAGCCAACACCTTTTGGATATTTGTTAATGCTGTTTTATTTAATATAGAATCAAATTCTTTAAGAGATTCCTGTTGAGCGTAAACACTCCATTTAACGAGTATTAATAATACAACAAGGCCTTTTTTACGCATTATTTAAAAGTTAATTTAGGGTTCATTTTACTGTACTATTTTTAAAACACAGTACACATCCCCCTAAATTAATCAATTAAAACTAACTTTTTAACGTAAAATGTTTATGATTTTAACCTAACAACCATACTTATCTGTTTTTTAAACAAGGCTCACAAACACCTCTAATTGTAATTTAATAAAGCAACCTAATTTTTATGGTAATAATGCTGATTTATATTTTATATTATATAATCCAGATGAAAAAAGCGTACTACTACTAATCACTATATTTTTCAAACTTATTGGAGGTATCCCATTTACATACAATTCTGCTGCCTTATAACTTGTAAATGCACATGCAAATGACGTCCCTGAAACTACTGTATTTTGACCGTTAATAGTAAACGCATAATCATCTCCTGGTGCTGCTATATCAACACTAGACAATCCATAATTAGAATACGACGACAAAAGAGTACCGCTAGTATTATAATTCCCTTCTGGATCAATATCAAATACTGTTAAATCCTGTAAGGCTGCAACCGCTAACAGATGCTCTGCATTATAAGACGATGGGTAATGCGGTATATCATCATTGTTATTAGAGTCATTTCCTGCTGAGACGACAACTAATACTTGTTCTTCTGAATCATTAATAAACCTTTCGAATAACTCTTGATATTTATAACTCCCAAAACTCATATTAACAAGCTTTACTTCAGGTTTACTTAAGGCATATTTATAGCCACATAAAATAGTAAAAGTATCACTACGCCCTTCTTTATCAAATACTTTAATAGGCAAAATCTGATGACTCACACCTTTATCTCTTAAATTATCACTTATAATTCTTGATATTATTGTCCCATGATTATTATCATCAAAAGGATCATTGTCGTCATTAACAAAATCCCACCCAAACACATCTTTAGCAATAGCCTGCTCGCAATGTTCGTTATTAATATTATTATACAAAAAAGGCTGAGTAAAACCACCTTCTATATAATTTACGCCAGTATCTAGAACAGCAATAGTTATATTTTTATTCGTGGCGACTTGCATATTAATAGCCGCATTTAAATCGCCATTTAACGGCGGAGGTGCAGAATTACTATCTCCTAATTCTACATTATCATTAAAATCAACCCCATCTAAATCTGGATCATCACTAACCGTATTCTTCTTCTCTTCAATAGCTTCTTGTGTTATATTTTCAGAAAAATACCATAATTCTAATCCATCATCAACACAAGCACATTGTTTATAGTTTTCTACTTCATAATTATTCCTAATACCTGCCTTTTCTTCCTCCGTTATCCCTGTATTATATTTTACAATAAGCCCTTTTGCATTCCTATCTACATCTCTTCGCCCTTCTATTGTATCTCTTGTAGTTTTTTGTACATCATCCTCCACAACATTCTCACTACAACAAGTTATTATTAATGCCACAAACAATAGCCAGATTATTTTTATTTTTTTCATACTATTCAATTTAAGATTTAGGATTTAAAAAAACAGTTTCAATCAAAACAAATGCTTGATTAAAACTGTTCATAACTGCTATTCTATGATTACTTTTTTATTTATAGTTTGTTTCCCCGTAGTAAATGAGAAAAGATAAAGCCCTTTAGTTAATGCTGATTTTAAATTTAGATTTAAATTCAAAACCCCATCTACAGCCTTACGGTTTTTAATTGTTTTAATTAAAGTACCATCAAATCTAAATATATTTAACACGACTTCCGCATCACTATCCATTTCAACTTTGATTTTCATTATTCCATCATTAGGATTAGGAGATATAGAGATATTTTTATTCCCTTTTCCTCGTTCACTTCCATAACAAGCTTGTGAAGATATTGGTGATTGCGCTCCATTCTCACAAATGGCTGTTACTTGCCATATAAAACACCTATTCACTAAAGCTCCTGATAGTGTATAACTATTCGTCCCTACTGTTATTGGCGCTAAAGAGATCCCATTCGAACCACAATTGCAATCGATTTGCAAGTCACCGCCGCCTGGAGAGCTAATTACATAACTTACAGCTCCTGGTACTGGATCCCATGTTAAGGCGGTTCCCATCACTTGTAAATTTGTTGGCGCTGTTAATTCACACTCACTTTTTATATCGGGATTATAACATGCTTGTGAAGATATTGGTGATTTTTCTCCATTCTCACAAATGGCTATCACTTGCCATATAAAACATCTATTCACTAAAGCTCCTGATAGTGTATAACTATTCGTTCCTACTGTTATTGGCGCTAAAGAGATCCCATTCGAATCACAATTACAATCGATTTGCAAGTCGCCACCACCTGGGGAACTAATTACATAACTTACAGCTCCTGGTACTGGATCCCATGTTAAGGTAGTCCCTAACACTTGTAAATTTGTTGGCGCTGTTAATTCACATTCCCCTTTTATATCGGGATTATAACATGCTTGTGTAGATATTGGTGATTTTTCTCCATTCTCACAAATAGCAGTCACTTGCCATATAAAACATCTATTCACTAAAGATCCTGATAGTGTATAACTATTCGTTCCTACTGTTATTGGAGCTAAAGAGATCCCATTCGAATTACAATTACAATCGATTTGCAAGTCGCCGCCACCTGGGGAACTAATTACATAACTTACAGCTCCTGGTACAGGATCCCATGTTAAAGTGGTCCCTAACACTTGTAAATTTGTTGGTGCTGTTAATTCACATTCCCCTTTTATATCGGGATTATAACATGCTTGTGTGGATATTGGTGATTTTTCTCCATTCTCACAAATGGCTGTCACTTGCCATATAAAACATCTATTCACTAAAGATCCTGATAGTGTATAACTATTCGTTCCTACTGTTATTGGCGCTAAAGAGATCCCATTCGAGCCACAATTACAATCGATTTGCAAGTCGCCGCCACCTGGGGAACTAATTACATAACTTACAGCTCCTGGTACAGGATCCCATGTTAAGGTGGTCCCTAACACTTGTAAATTTGTTGGTGCTGTTAATTCACATTTAAACTCTACGTCCTTACATATCGTTAACTTAGACATTCTAACTTCGACTTGAGGATTTGGAACCGATGGGTTTGAAGGATAGAACCAAATATTTTTAAAATCTTGGTTTGCCGTAAAATTAAATGTATAGGTTTGACTATTTGCTCCATTTGCCCAAATATTTTGCCCCATTATCATCTGGTTAGGGTTTGGTGTTGAAGGCACAGGATCGCCAGCCCCTCCTTGTACTCCATTTATTGGATTCTCTGTTAAGAAAACCTTCATCATAGAGTTTACATTAGGAATTTGCCCAGTATTAGTAGTCGCATCTAATCTAAATGAGATACAATATTGCTCCCCTTTAACAAAATTAAATCCAGAATAATTTACACCTTCTCCTTTTATACTTCCTGCTCCATTACTATAATAAGACCACATCCACACAGAGTTACTTCCCCATGATGGTGTACCATGAGAATTACTCCATTGATCTCCTTTAACAATCTTAATGCTTTGACAACTCCCTTGATTACATTGCGCCTTAACTGTAAGACAACTCATAACCGCTAAGAAAAAAAACATCATTTTTTTCATAATTTTAAATGTATTTGGTTGATTAGCTCCTACTCTATTTTAAGGTTTTTCGGATACCACCTACTTATTTTTATTCATCAATAAGAGGCGCTTCTTATTTTTTGTTACCCCATAATTTTAAACTATATTGAAAAGCAAATTAATCACAGATTAGAATCTATATGAAGAACGATGATTTTGTTCGTCAATTTTTAGAAGGAAACACAGAGCTATTAACCAATATTTACAAGAAATCTTTTAAATATGTAGCGCACTATATTACAAGTAGAGGCGGTTCTAAAAAAGATGCCGAAGACATTTTTCACAACGCTTTACTCTTACTGTATGTAAAATTAAAAGCCAATAAAATACACATACAATCTTTTGACAAGTATCTATTTACAGTATGCAAAAACTTATGGAAACGTAAAAAAGCAAAAGAACGGGTAACAAAAACCAACGTAACCCCTCTAGTTAGTGAAGAACTAGATAAAGCTGCTTTCTATTTAGAACAAAATCAATGGGAATTATATGTAGAAAAATTTGAAATGCTAACGACTCAATGCAAAGAAATATTAAAAATGGTTTTTGAAAAAAAATCATATTCAGAAATTGTTAAAAGGTATTCTTATGCTTCCCAATCCGTTGCTAGACAACGTGTTTTTAAATGCAAGTCTAAGCTTACAAAATTAATAAAAGAAGACCTTAGGTTTTCTAAACTCAAGCACAAGTAAATGGCCATAGACAAGGATACATATCAAAAAATAAAGGCTTATCTCGATAATGAAATGACTCCTGAAGCGTATTTAAACTTTGAAAAAGCAATAGAAAATGATAAAGAGTTAGCTGATGCTGTGTCCATACTTAAAAAAATGGATATTGTGTACAGCACCAATGATTGGCAATTATATGATGGGTCCCTTTCAGATCTAAAAGAGACTGCTAATTTATTTGATAATGATGAGGTTAAAGCCTTTTCAGATCACATTAAAACTGTAAAAACAAACATTAATAGCAATAATAAAAAAGGCATTAAACGCTTCATTACTTACAGCGCTTCAATTGCTGCTGCTCTCCTTCTTTTTACAGGATATTTCTTTTCTCAAAAAGAAGTCGCAACAATAGACTTATACAACGATTATTATAATTTAAAAGACCTACCTTCCTTTACTACTAAAAGTGAAATATCGAATATGCTGGCCAAAGCAGAAAACCTGTTTAAATTGCAAAAATATGCTGAAGCACTAACAGTATTTAAAGCTGTAGAAAACAAACAGCACAACATTTTTAATCCAAATCTCATATTATATATTGCTGCTTGCCATTTAGAATTAAACCAATATCAATTAGCGCATAAAAGACTAGAAACCTTATTAAAAAGCAATACCATAGATCATCATAAAGCATATTGGTTTGACGCCTTAACCTATTTAAAAGCAGGTAATAAAGTTAAAACGATTACTGTTTTAGAACGATTAATACAAAATGAGCGCAACTTTAACTATGAAAAAGCTAAAAGCCTTTTAAAAGCGCTAAAATAAATCCCGTTTAAATGGCTTGTTTCCTCAAAAACACAACCTTAAATCTTTCTAGAAACTCTTATGCCTTTGATTTCAAATATTCTAAAGACGACACATCTTACTTCGTTTTATCTTGCTTAAACCTTATACGTTTCCCTCCTAAAAAGACATATAGGGAAACGCCAATTGTAGTTCCTTTTTTTTATTTTCCAGATTTTTAATAAATTTTAAATGCGCTTCAGACTCGGAATTAAAGGGTTTGTGAGCCATTCCTTTTTGAATAAATGCCACCGCTTCCATTATACTTTCTGCCTCTTCTTTAATCCAAACGCGTTTAAACTTCTCCCATATATATTCTATAGCAGTTTCATTAGGATGTAACATGTCTGATTTATAAAAACGATAATCCCGAAGTTCATCAAGCATAATTTCATACGACGGAAAATAACGCCCTTTTCGCAACTCTAATTTAGAGGCTAAAAAAGTATGAATCCCACTAATTAAATGCGCCTTACTTTGTGTATTCTCAATAAAACCATCTTTAATATGACGTACAGGAGACACTGTAAAAAGGATAGAAACAGCTTTATTTACAGATTGAATTTGACTATATATATATTGCAGACTAGAAGCAACAGCTGCAACAGAAAGTAACTTTTTATCAAACTGTTTTTGAGGTACCTTATGGCAATTGGCCACTGTTTGATTTGTTGCTATCAAATCATAAACCCATGCTGTACCTAATGTTATTATAATATGCGTTGCCTCTTGAATTTGTTGCAATGTAATTTCCAAACGGCTATTTAATGTATCTATTAACGCTTCCTTTGACACATTACTTAGCTTAGAATGCGCATCATAACTATGCCACATTCCATTATAAAGAAAAACATCCTTTTCAGAATACTGCTTTTGCATTACTGCTCTAGAAATTAACATTTCAATAGCCTTGGGATGGAATAGAATTCCAAAGGGGTTTTGTACCGATTGAAACTTATAATAACGAAATTGTTCCCCTATATTTTCTGCAAAACACGATCCCAAAAGCAAGAGCTTAGAATTATAGTCTATCTGTAACTCTTGCTTTTTTAAAGGTATTTGTGTTTGTAGTTTCATCGTATAATACTATTCAATTTAACAGGCTATCTAAACTTTATAAAAAAGATATGATTCGCACATTTATATTATTGTATCACAACTTTATAGCTTATAATAAAACTATTCTATATAACTTTTTGCTTTATCTAAAGCACTTTGTATGCCTGCCGGGTTTTTACCTCCCGCAGTTGCATAGAACGCTTGGCCACCGCCACCACCATGGATAAGTTTCCCTAACTCCCTTACCACGGTTCCTGCATTTAATCCTCGTGCTTCCACCAATTCTTTGGAAATATAACAGGTTAGCATTGCCTTTTCTCCAACGGCCGTTCCAAATAACAAAAACAAATTTTTATGTTTTTCTCCCATTCCAAAAGCAATATCCTTAATTCCAGAAGCCTCTAAATCTACTTTCTGAGCTAAAAATTGAATGCCATTTATTTCGGTTAAAGCGCTTACCAATTCACCTTTCATATTCTTAGCTTTATCTTTCAATAATCCTTCTATTTGCTTCTTCAAACTCGCATTTTCATCTTTTAAAGAAACCAAAGCCTTTACAGGTTCTTTGGCATTGTTAAGCAAGGTTTTCATTTCAAGATACGCACGATTACTATCAAAATAAAAGTCTTTTACAGCATCATTTGTTATCGCCTCAATACGACGAATTCCCGATGCTACTGCGCTTTCTGATACAATTTTAAAATGCCAAATATCACCTGTATTTTTCACATGAGTTCCCCCACAAAGTTCCATCGATTGTCCAAAACGAATCGTTCGTACAGCATCCCCATACTTTTCTCCAAATAGCGCCATTGCACCATCGGCAAGGGCTTTTTCCATTGGCACGCTTCTATTTTCTTCCAATGGCAACTTCCCTTCTATTCTTGCGTTTACAAAATTCTCAACATCTCGTAATTGCTCGGTCGTTACTTTTGAAAAATGTGAGAAATCAAATCGTAAATATTTAGAATGTACGGCACTTCCTTTTTGTTCTACATGCGTCCCTAAAACCTCTCTAAGCGCTTGATGCAATAAGTGTGTTGCAGTATGATTACATTCTGTTCTATAACGTTGTTTCCCATCGACTACTGCTTTTAAGGTTTCTCCTAAATGCTTTGGTAAATTTTTTGAAAAATGAATAATAACATTGTTCTCTTTTTTGGTATCTAGAATGTAAATAACATCTCCATTAGGCACTTCTAAATACCCTTTATCACCAACTTGTCCTCCGCCTTCTGGGTAAAACGGCGTTAAATTAAATACCAACTGATACATTTCACCATCTTTTTTAGAGACTACTTTTCGGTATCGCGTTAGCTTTACATCTGCTTCTAATGTATCATATCCTACAAATTCTTCTTCGCTATCATCAATTAAAACTGTCCAATCGTCTGTAGACATCTCACTTGCTGCGCGAGAACGTTGTTTTTGTTTTTCTAATTCTACTTCAAAACCAGCTTCATCCAGGCGCAGTCCTTTTTCACTTAATATAAGTGCTGTTAAATCTATAGGAAACCCGTATGTATCATATAATTCAAACGCCTTTTGGCCAGAAACCTGTTTTTCTTTGGTCGTTTCTATAATACGATCTAGTAATAACAACCCTTGATCTAGAGTTCTTAAAAAAGAGGTTTCTTCTTCTTTAATAACATTTTCAATCAATTGCTTTTGTGTTTTCAATTCAGGAAAAGCGCCTCCCATTTTCTTACTTAACACATCTACTAACCTGTATATAAATGGTTCTTTCTTATTTAGAAATGTAAACCCATAACGCACAGCACGACGCAAAATACGTCTAATAACGTAGCCTGCACCATTATTACTTGGCAATTGTCCGTCTGCTATAGAAAAGGCAACTGCACGCACATGATCACTAATTACGCGAATAGCAATATCTATTTTTTCATCTTGGCCATACGCTCTATCTGTTATTGTTTCAATCTCACGAATAATCGGTGTAAAAACATCGGTATCATAATTAGACTTTACACCTTGTAAAACCATACACAAACGCTCAAACCCCATTCCGGTATCGATATGTTTGTTTGGCAAAACCTCTAATGACTTATCGGCTTTACGGTTATATTGCATAAAAACAAGATTCCAAATTTCCACAACCTGTGGATGGTCCATATTTACAAGCGATTTACCAGAAACTTTTGCTTTTTCTTCGGCCGAACGAATGTCCACATGGATTTCGCTGCATGGTCCACAAGGGCCTTGTGCCCCCATTTCCCAAAAATTGTCCTTTTTATTTCCTTTTAAAATGCGATCTTCAGGAATAATTTCTTTCCAAAGATTGTAAGCTTCTTCATCCATTCCTAAGTTATCGGCATCATCACTCCCTTCAAAAACGGTAACATAAAGAATATCGGGATCAATCCCATAAACATCTACTAGCAACTCCCAAGCCCAGGCTATAGCTTCTTTTTTAAAATAATCGCCAAAACTCCAGTTGCCTAACATTTCAAATAAGGTATGGTGATAGGTATCGTATCCAACTTCCTCCAAATCATTATGTTTCCCTGAAACGCGCAAACATTTTTGTGAATCTGAAAGCCGTGTATTCTTTGGTTTTTTATTCCCTAAAAAATATTCTTTAAAGGGAGCCATTCCAGAATTCACAAACATTAACGTAGGATCATTCTTTAAAACCATTGGTGCCGATGGGACTATACTGTGTTTTTTTTCTTCGAAAAAACTTAAAAATTTAGAGCGTATCTCTTGAGAATTCATATAACTATGTTAATAATCTTGTTTATGCTTACCTTTGGTATTGCAAAACAATTTATATATTTGTTCGTTAACTATTTTAAATTCAGCCTAATTTTTAGACCAATAACAATTGCAAAAATAGTATAAATTAGATAATGAGTAAGGTAAAATATTATTATGATTCCGAGACACTGTCTTATCGCAAGATAAGACGCAAAAAAAGCAGAACATTTAAATACGCTTTAGGGTTTCTATCATCGGCAGCTTTATTTGGGCTGTTGTTCATGTTTCTGGCTACTTTATATATAGAATCGCCAAAAGAAAAAACATTAAAACGCGAATTGATAAATATGGAATTACAATTCGATTTGCTTAATAAAAAAATGTCTGAAGCAGAAATTGTTTTAGCCAATATTGAAGATAGAGACAATAATATATACCGTTTGTACTTTGAAGCAAACCCAATTCCCCAAGAGCAACGAAAAGCGGGTTTTGGAGGGATAAACCGTTATAAGGCGTTTGAAGGATTTGATAATTCAAAACTTATTATTGAAAGTAACAAACGTATAGATAAGCTCCAAAAACAAATTGTGGTACAGTCTAAATCTTTAGATGAAATAAAAATTCTTGCTGAAGAAAAAGAAAAATTCCTAGCAACAATCCCTGCCATACAACCCGTTACAAATGAAGACTTAACGCGTATGGCTTCTGGTTTTGGTATGCGAACAGATCCTTTTACCAAGGCAAGAAAAAAACATTGGGGAATGGATTTTACGGCGCCTCGTGGCACGCCTGTTTATGCCTCTGGAGATGGAGTCGTTACACGTGCAGACAGTAATTCTTCGGGCTATGGGAAACACATTAGGATAAACCATGGTTATGGCTACTTATCGTTATATGCGCATTTGTATAAATATAATGTAAAGAAAAACCAAAAGGTAAAACGAGGGGATTTAATAGGTTTTGTAGGAAGTACAGGAAGGTCGGAAGCACCGCACCTCCATTACGAAGTGTTTAAGGATGGGACACGTATTAACCCCATTAACTTTTACTATGGGAGTTTAACTGCTGAAGAATTTAGTAAATTACTAGACCGAGCTTCTTTAGAAAACCAATCGTTAGACTAATGCAAATACACCTTCCTGAGAAACGCTATTATTCCATTGGAGAAGTCGCCAAAGCATTTGGAGTAAACACCTCTTTAATTCGTTTTTGGGAAAAAGAATTTGATGTTTTAAAACCTAAAAAAAATGCAAAAGGCAATCGTAAATTTACTCCCGAAGACATAAAGCATTTAAAATTTATATACCATTTAGTAAAAGAGCGCGGGTTTACTTTGGAAGGCGCAAAAACACACTTAAAAGAAGAAAAGCAGAAAACACTTACAAATTTCGAAATTATTAGTAAATTAGAGGGTGTAAAAAATCAGCTCATCAAACTAAAAAATCAACTTTAAAATTATAATATTATGAAAAAATGGCTCATTCCTTTAATTGTTATTGGACTTTTTATTGGACTTAGCATATTCGCTATTTTTATGTGGGGAATAGGGATTAACAATAAAATTATAGAACAAGAAGGCCTTGCGAAAGCACAATGGGCAAATGTAGAGAGTTCATACCAGCGTAGAGCAGACTTAATACCTAATTTAGTAGCCACTGTAAAAGGCTATGCAGATCATGAAAAAGAAACTCTAGAAGCCGTTATTAAAGCGAGAGCCGAAGCTACCAAACCCCAAATAAACATTGGAGAAGGTGCCTTTACACCTGAGAATATGGCACAATACCAACAGGCTCAACAAGGGTTAAGTGGAGCGTTATCAAAACTGCTTGTATCTGTAGAGCGTTATCCGGAGCTTAAAGCCGACAGAAGCTTTTTAGAACTACAAAGCCAACTGGAAGGGACTGAAAACCGTATTAATGTAGAGCGTAATAAATTTAACAAACAGGCTGGAGCATACAATATTTTTATTGCTAAATTCCCTACTAGCTTTATAGCAGGTTTCATTAATAAGACACCGCTTACTTTATTTAAAGGAGCTACAGGCAGTGAAAATGCTCCTAAAGTTGATTTTTAATCCTTATGCAAAATAAAGAAGCTTTTTTAACGACGATAGAAGAACAAGAAGTTATAGACGCCATTCAAAAGGCAGAGTTAAATACTTCTGGAGAAATTCGTGTACATATTGAAAAAACCTCCAATGGTGCAGTTGATGCGCGTGCCTTGGAAGTGTTTTCAATTTTAAAAATGCAGAATACCAAACGACAAAACGGTGTTTTAATCTATATCTCTACACAAGAAAAAGCATTCGCTATTTATGGCGATAAAGGGATTAACGATATTGTTTCGAATACATTTTGGGATGATACAATTCAAATAATGCAATCTCATTTTAAAAACGGGCATTTTAAACAAGGCTTGGTTGATGGCATTTTAAAAGCAGGACAAGAATTACAATCTCACTTCCCATGGGACCACACTGATGAAAACGAACTTCCAAACGCCATTTCTAAAGGTTAATCTTATACGTATGCAACACGCTGTTCTCTGTAAACAATATTTGGTAGTTAAAAAAGGAAATTCTTTATTCAAAAAAAAGGCAGCTCTGCTTTTTACCTTTGTTTTATTTTTAAGTTTTCATTTTTCATTTGCGCAATACGAAATACCAGAAAAACCAAAAAAAACAGAGCAACAAACAAGTGTTTATGATTATATAAATTTATTATCTCCGAGTAACAACAAAGCTTTAGAACAAAAACTTATAAAATATTCCGATACCACCTCTACACAAATCGTTGTTGCCATTATAAGCTCTACAAAGGGAGAATATATTAATTTATTAGGCGCAAAATGGGCTGATGAATGGGGTATTGGTCAAGCAAACAAAGACAATGGCATATTTATACTCTTGGCTAAAGATGATAGAAAGGTTAACATTAGTACAGGTTACGGCGTAGAACATTTATTAACAGATGCAATGTCTCGCCGTATCATAGAGCAAGACATTATCCCCTACTTTAAAAAAGGAAATTTCTACGGCGGATTAAATAAAGGCGTAGAATCTATTTTTAAGGTAATGACCGGTGAATACAAAGGTTCTAGACCATCTGCATCTAGTAAAAAATCGCCTTTTGGTTTTATGGCTTTTCTTTTTATTGCATTTATAATCATTTTAATTTCCATAGCAAAAAACCGAAGAGGTGGTGGTGGTCGTGGTGGCCATAGAAATTCTACCGCTGGCAGCCTTCTTGATATTATTATACTAAGTAGTTTAGGACGCGGTGGCTTTGGTAGCGGGGGCGGCGGTTTTGGTGGTAGCTCTGGTAGTGGTGGCTTTGGCGGTGGCTTTGGTGGTGGTGGTTTTGGCGGTGGTGGTGCATCGGGAGGCTGGTAAAGTATCCCTAATTACAAAACACGCTGTTAGAATAAACTCGGATTTAGCTTTTTAGATAGTTGTTATAATTAATTGACTTAGGCATTTAGTTACTAATATTTTTGATAAAACATGGTTCAGTATTCACCATTCTGTTCAGCAGGTCGTCAAAAATATTTTCTTTTATGAAGCTTCTATTAAAACGATAACAATATTCATCCAAATAATCTTGTAGATCATTTACATGATGTGATGCACTCCTCTTAGCCATGCCTTGATATTCATAATAGCTCGGTGTAATTCAAGAAAGTTATCACCTTTCTTTCCAGAATATGTTTGTGCTAGATTGACCAAATCCTTTTTCAAAGCTTGATAAGCTGTACATTTATCAGTTGTAACTTTAGTTTCAGTATCAATATGACCTTTCATAAAAGTTCCAAGATTTTCTGCTTTAGCTTTTACAATCACTCTAGCACAGATTCTACTAATTCCTTTTTTTCTTTTCATTGCCTACCCAGCACTAGCTTTTTGTTGTGATTCAATCTTCCTCTAACTTCTGTTTCTTGCCTTCAAAATAGCTTTATTAACTTCTGCTTTACTTGTAACAGGATAGTTATCTGACCTTTTCATAACCTTCGTTACTTTACGTTTAAAAGACCAGTAAGTTTTTTGTCTTAAATTTAGCTTACGACTCAATTCGGTAGAAGTAATTCTCTTCTCATTAATACTTACAAAATAGACAATGTAAAATGCTTTGAATAGATCAAACTTAACTTGATAAAATAAAGTATTAGCTGTAGAAGGCTCAACATAACAACAAGATATACATTGACGTGAATGCAAAGCTTTTCCTAAACAACTATGATAATCTCCACATTTTTTTCAGCTAAATCAATTTTCCATTTAAGCACTGAGAGGTACAACAAGTTATCTTCTGTATTTGAAAAACGCTCTTGAAATTCGAATAAGGATAGACTTTTCAATCTTTGCTCCATAATTTTATGTATTAATCATTTCGAATTTACTCATAGTATTAATATTTACAAAACACCTAAGTCAATTAATGTCCAAGTGGCTTGTATCAATAATCCGATCTTATAGCTTGAATAAAAACTATCCAACTGCTAAATTAATCTTAAAATTAGCTACACCACAGCACTCAGACCCCCCTTATTAATAAAACACTTGTTTATGTACACACTTCCACTTTACACAAAAACAGATAAACAAAAAACTCATTTACAACGATTTAACAGAAACTCAAAATTACAAAACCTCAAAAAGCAAAGCATCATTCTATTACACGCGATGTAGCTCTTAATTAATTTTACCCATAATTAACAAAGTAAGCTCCACAAAGCTTTATCGACCTACCGCTTAATTAATATTTAACACTATACAATGATGAAACACATAGGATTAAACAAACTGGCAATCTTGCTCGTTTTTACGGTCGCTTTTACAGCATGCAGCAATGATGATGATGACAATGTCAACACTACATCGGAGCCAGAAAAAACCTTAGCAGGGTTTTTATACACGACAACTAATGGCGAGGGTACAAACCAAGTATTAAAACTTGACCGCTTTAGTGATGGCTCTGTAGGAAATGAAATTGCTTATTCTACAAACAGTAATGGAGGCGCTAATACAAATGCGGGAGGAGATGCTAGAGGTGATTTTGATTCCCAAGGAGCAATACAAATCATAGACGACTATTTATTAAACGTAAATGCGGGAGGAAATACAATTTCTATTTTTTCTATAGATAAACCTACTGGAGCATTAACTTTAAAGGATAATATAAATTCTGGAGGCACAAGACCAACAAGTATTTCTTACACTCTAAAATCTGGCAGCTCTAATGAGTATTGGGTTGTAGTAGGAAACCAATGGAATAATCCTAACATACAAAAGGACGGGGCAGCTATAGAACGCTACCCAAATGATGCCTTTTATGCAGAAGACTTAACGCAGCCCGATGCGACTGATGCAGAAAGAAATATTACACTATTTAGCTTTAACGCCACTACAGGTACACTTACATTAAATCAGCAATTGGATACCTATGTAAGGGAAAACGGAGGCCCTACCACTGTATCTTTTAGTAACGACGGAAGCAAATTAGCAGTATCTACATGGGGAATTGCACATTTTAATACTGAAAACACCGCTTTAAATGAACAACATCCTAGTAGGGTTTATGTGTATGATTTTACAAATGGTATAATCTCCGGAAAACGTTGGTTTGAAGAAGAAGGTATTGCAGGAAGTATAGGATTTAATTGGGCGCAAAACAACAATGCTATTTTACAGGTTTCTAATTTTAACCTAATTCCTTCTAAAAGAAATAACAGCCTTACTATTTTAAATGATAATGGTACTTCTGTAACAAAAACAGGAAACTACAATACAGCAGAAACAGATGATATTGATGAGGCTTGCTGGACTATATTAAACCCTAGTGGTAATGTTTTATATGTTTCTAGTTTTGGAGCTAATACAATTTCTCCTTTTAATGTAAATAATGATGGTACCATCGCATCTGTAGGTGATTTTGAAACCAGAGGAGGCCTTGCCCCTACTGGAGACACAAAAGATATGTATATTACTCCTGACAATAAATACTTGTATAACACAGGTGCTTTTCAGTCGTTTTCTATTAATACATTTAATATTTCTGACTCTAATGCCCTTTCGTACAGGTCACAATATACCTATGATACGACTGCTGCTGCTGTTGGAAGTGCTGGAACTTATAATTTCCTAGGACTTATTGGGTATGACTTATAATAAATTCGTGCTTTCACTCTCTTAATGGGTAAAAGTATTTAAAAAAAAGCACGTACTTTTTAGTATGTGCTTTTTTAACCTTTAATGATACGTTAATAAGAGAATCACCCCCTCAAAAACAAACCCTGAGCTTTTTTTATTAGAAATAAAATACGCCATTATCGTTTACTTCTCCTTTAGCCCCTAAGCTATTAAATTTCCAACTAAAGCTTAACATAAAATACTGTTGTAACACGGTACTTTGCGCATCCTCAATATAATCTTGAGTTGCGGTTCGCCTCGCGTTTGTATTTTGATTTAATAAATCGTAGACTTTCAAATTTATAGAGCCTTTATCTTTTAAGATGGAATATCCTAATGTTGAGTTCCAAAACCAAGCGCTTTTTTGAAAGCCTTCTGCTATATTGGGATTGTAATTATAATTAATATCGTTACGCCATTCAAACTTCTTTGGTAAAAATGTTGCTGTTCCTAATTTTACGGTATGATTTGCAAAGTTTCTATCTTCAAAAGCATCAATATCGTACTTATTTGTAGTAAATGAGACATAATAAGCAGGGGTAAATTCCATAACCTTGTCCCATACAAACTCAAAACCTACACTAGGAGTTATTGTATTTACTTTACTTGCATATTTTATATCATTATTAAAATTAATATTTTTTGAAATATTGGTATTTGCGCCTATTCTTACTTTTAAACTTCTAAGAGAATCTATTTTAAATTCCTTACTATAATTTGCACCGCCGTAGCCGCTATAATTTCCATTTACGTTGGTATATGTTGTACTTCTTTTTAAAGTTTCTGGATCTACTGTAGTTATAGAAACCACATTATTATCGACAAAATTCATTCCTGAATAAAAATAGAAACCAGTTCTTTTTTTCCAATCGAAAGCATTATAACCTAAATAAACATTGTGTCTATTTGAAGGTTCTAAATTAGGATTACCAACAATAGTATTTAATGGGTCGGACACATCTTCAAAAGCCTGTAATTGCCTTAAAGCAGGCGGCCTGTTAGTTAACCTGTAATTGGCATATATTGATGATTTTGGGCTAAAGCGATAGTTAAATCTTGAATTTAACTCTAAAGCCTCAAAGTCACGCGCTACATTAAATTGAGATCTTAATAAGTCTTGATTTTCTAATGTTCTAAATACATAATTGGCGCCCACTCTTATAGAATATTTTTCTTTTTTATAACGCAATTTTAAACCTGGTGCATTTTTTGTATCTATATATTCAAAATCGGTACTTAACCCTTCGTTAAAATCTTCGAATTCTTGAGTTGTCGCGTTTTTATCGAAAGTACTTTCTCTGTTTTCATCTTTATCTTTAGAATATTCATACTCAAAATTTAAAAATAACGTTTTAGAAAGAAGCGGCAAACTATAGGTTAATTCTGCCGAGACACCGCTACTTTTATTAAGACCATCTGTAAATTGATCTCTATTTATTGTTTCTGGATCTGTGCCATAAATTTCTGTATTGGATTCTAAAAAATCTTCACTTTCTCCTTTACTTAATCTATTATTTAACTCAAACTTTAAAAACGATCCTTCACTAGCGAAGCGTTTGGTTACACTTAGGTCGTTTCTAAAACCTTTTGTTTCTCTCTCGTTTATAGAGTTTACTGTAGATTCGTTTGTTAGCACTCTATTTTCATCAAAAGTTTGATCGCCGCTATCGTTTTGCGTTTTAGTTGTTGAATAATTAAATGAGGGTCTAATATTTATTAAAAGTGTAGAGTCTAACTTAATCTCAAAATCGAGATTTGCTCTATGACTATCGGTATCATTAATTGAACGCGATATTGAGTTTGAAAAAAAGTGAGAGTCGGACAAAATCGTTTCTCGTTGTGATGACGATTCATTTTCTGAATCACTTGAGGTATAAAAATAATCTCCAGAAATATCTGCTTTCTCGCTTAGTTTATCGGCATAGTTTAATCCTGCATTTTTAGATGTTACAATACCTTCTGCGCCAAAATACCCTATACTTTCTGCGATATCATAACTGCTGCTTCTTCCAAACATTTTAGAGATCTCTCCAAAACTAAATCCTGGAGAGTTTGTGTTATTACCACCAGCCAGCACACTTATTCTTTGGTCGTTATCAAAAACATTTAACATTCCCGCTAATTCATAACGTTCATCTGTTCCACCACCGCCAGACACGCGACCAAAAACACCTTTATTATTTTCTTCTTTAATGGTTAGATTTATGGTTTTATTTTCACCATCACCACTCTCTCCTGAAAAAGCTTCTGATTTTGTTTTAGTATCTACAACTTGTATTTTTTCTATAATATCTTTAGTTAAATTCTTTGTTGTTATGGTAGGATCATTTCCAAAAAAAGGCTTCCCATTAACTAAGATTTTATTCACCTCTTTTCCATTAATTTTAATCTTCCCTTCGGCATCGACCTCTACTCCTGGCAATTGTTTTAATAAGTCTTCAACATTTGCATCTTTTTTGGTTTTAAATGACTTTACATTAAATTCTAATGTATCCTTTTTAATGGTTACTGGTGCGCTTGATTTAATAAGTACTTCATCCAAAGAAGTTGAATTTTCTTCCATAGCTATTGTTCCCATATCAATTTTTTCCTGATTTAATTTTATGTTCTTAAAATAAGTTTTGTAACCTACATAAGAAATGTATAAATTTAAACTAGGGTCTCCCACTTCATCCTCTAGGCTAAAAACGCCATTTTTATCGGTAATGGTATAAGTTACTAACGAACTGTCCTTAACGTGTTGTAAATAGACTGTTGCTGCTTCTAAAGCAAATTGGTCGTCTGCTGCTATTAGTTTTCCTGTAATTTGAAATGATTTAGATTGTGAAAATGAGAATAAGGCACATAAGAGTGCTGCGAATAGTGTTAGGGTACGCATAATTTTAAAAATAATTGATTGATTAACTTTTATTTAAGGAAACGAATATAGTAGCCAAACCGTATGTATTTTCTTAAAAGAATCCCAAAATTTAAGCTCGAATGACTATAAATGAAGACTCTAGATTGAAAACATATCATTAGAAAACCTAGTAAGCCTTTTAAAACATAGAATTAAAACCTGTTATCTATTATATTACAGAAGCATCAACAGAAAAGCTTCTTTATAAGAATTAACACGCAATTAACATAAAAAGTTAATTATATATTAATTTAATTTTAAAAAACAAAGGAATGCATTGTAAACTTAACATTGCGCAAAGCTATTAAATACAGACAATGAAGGCAAATTATCAATTTATGATATATCCGTTTTTGGCAAATAAAATTGATGTGATCTATGTAACATAGCAATATAGATGACTCCATAATCAATTAAAGGCTGTATCTTTGTTCGATTCTTTTTATAAAAACCATTTCACAAAACAACTATAGACTCTTTATTAATAAAAAATTAAACCTAAATCAGCTTTTATAGAACGAGAAAACTTTTCACAAGAAAGTAAAACCGACCTTCTAACATATCTTTTTTAGCACCCCTTAACCAAGATTTCCTTTTAATCCAAAAACACCCCTTTATGAAAACAAAACTAATAGTATTATTTAGTAGCCTTGTTTTAAATTTTGTTAACGCTCAATCCGCTTCAAGTAAACCCTTTTATAATACGAGTAGTTCTACAGAATCAAATCATTCTAGATGGATGACAGACTTAAGAGATGATTATAAATTAACACGACTATCTATTCCAGGCACTCATGATAGTGCTTCATTATATGGAGGGGATTTTGTTGAAACCCAATCTATGAGTATTTCTGAGCAACTAAAAGCTGGGATAAGATTTCTAGATATTCGTTGTAGGTATTTTGAAGGAGCACTATCAATTCACCACGGTGCTTTTTATCAAAATATATCGCTTGCAGGAATACTTAATCAAGTAAATACATTTCTTACTAATAATCCTGGTGAGACCGTATTAGTAAAAATCCAACAAGAATACTCCTCTGCATCGAATGCCGATTTTATTAGTTTATACGATACTTATGTAGCGAATTTAAGGTCACAAGGACGCATATACGAAAGCTCGAATTACAATGTAACTCTTGGGGATTTACGTGGTAAAATAGCGATTGTTTCTAGGGTTTCTGGGCTTCCCGGAATACTATGGAATGATTTAAGAATACAAGACGATTATAGTGTTCCTACTATTTTTCATAGGCCCTCAAAATCAAGAAAAGTTATAACTCATATGCGCGATGCTAGAGCAGATTCCACTAAGCTATATCTTAATTTTTCTAGCGGCACAGGTGCTGGTGCATACCCTTATACCGTTGCGTATTATGTAAATCGTGTTGTTTTCGCAGAGTTAGAAAATTTAATTACAGAAGCTGTAGCACCTAACACAACGGGGATTATCGCTATGGATTATCCTGGAGATAAATTAATTAGCAACATTATCCAACTAAATGCTATAACGCAAAATGTTTTATTCCCTAATTAGAAATAAATTTACGGCTTAACACTTTTAAATAATTATATTATGAAACTCACTTATAAACCCTCATTAATAGTATTGCTTTTAATCATGTTTTCGTCTTGCGAAAATGACAATGAACTCATACAATCGGAGGAAATAAATACTACTAATTATAATAATCAGGATTTTATTTCGTTTATTAATGGATATCAAAAAAACACAACACAAACACAACGTAATAAAAATATGTTTACAGATGTAGGAGCACATCTTTATGAGCAAAATCATAATTTATCGCAAGAATCATTATTGAATATAGCTCAACATGTGTATTTCGCTGCAGATGCATACTACCCAACTATAGAAGAAGGTTTTATATTACAGGAAAAAGACGAGACTCTTTTTTTTATATTGGTAGATTATCTGAAAGAAAATTATTAGCCTCAAATTTATTAGAATTCGTCTTACTATTATCCCTATCCATAATTAATTGCTAATAATCGACACTAAATAAAGACAACTCATACATTAAAAAGCCTCAATATTTTAAAATATTGAGGCTTTGTTTTTTTAGAGTATCACTTTGATGTGATCTTTATTTTTTTCGCATATACACACTAATTGGAACCCCTTTAAAGTCGTATATTTCTCTTAATTTGTTTTCTAAAAAGCGTTTATAAGGCTCTCTTACATATTGTGGTAAATTACAAAAGAATGCGAATTGCGGCTGTGGTGTTGGCAACTGCATGATATATTTTATTTTCACAAACTTACCCTTGTATGCTGGCGGAGGGTAACGATCTATTATGGGTAATAATGTATCATTAAGCTCACTGGTTTTTATTTTCTTAGTCCTGTTATTATAAACTTCTACAGCTGTCTCAATAGCTTTATAGATACGTTGTTTTGTTAATACAGAGATAAATACAACAGGGACATCTGTAAACGGTTCCATTTGTCGTCGTATAACTTTTTCGAATTCCTTGGTTGTTTTATGATCCTTTTCTACTAGATCCCATTTATTTACTAAAACAACAATTCCTTTTCTATTACGCTCTGCCAGCCAAAATATATTCTGTACTTGACCATCAAATCCACGCGTTGCGTCTAAAACTAAAAGACAGACATCGCAATGTTCTATTGCACGTACACTTCGCATAACAGAATAGAACTCTAAATCTTCTTTTACTTTCGATTTTTTACGGATTCCTGCTGTGTCGACTAAATTAAAATCGAATCCAAAACGATTGTATTTGGTATCTATAGCGTCTCTTGTTGTACCAGCTATATCTGTTACAATGTAACGTTCTTCACCTATAAGTGCATTTATAAATGAGGATTTTCCTGCATTTGGGCGTCCTACTACAGCAAAACGAGGCAAGGTATCGCCCTCTTCTACAACGTCTTTTTCCTTTTCTGGTAATGCTGCTACTAAAGCGTCTAACAAGTCTCCAGTACCACTTCCATTTATACTTGCTATGGTATAATAATCTCCTAAGCCTAATGAGTAGAACTCTACAGCATCTTCTTCTCGCTTTCCGTTATCTACTTTATTTACGACTAAGAATACAGGTTTTTTTACTTTACGTAACAAAATAGCAACATCTTCATCCATTCCTGTAACTCCAGATTCTACATCTACCATAAAAATAATAGCATCGGCTTCATCTATAGCGAGTTCTACTTGCTTATCTATTTCTTCCTCAAAAACATCATCACTTCCTTTAACGTACCCTCCGGTATCTATTAAAGAAAACTCTTTTCCATTCCAATCGCTTTTCCCATAATGGCGGTCTCTTGTAACCCCACTTACGGCATCTACAATGGCTTCTCGTCGTTGTATTAAACGGTTAAAAAAAGTAGATTTCCCTACATTTGGTCTTCCTACTATAGCTACTATATTACTCATAATCTTCGTTTTTATCTGCATTACATATCCTGTAAGCGCCTGCAAAGGTAATGTTTACAATGAGAATAAAGATACAAATGCCTCATCAAATTAACAGTTCCTTTTTTTTTATATTTTTCAGCAATCTACTATTGTCTAATTTTCATAAAAACTTACTGTCCCGCTTCCTTCATTGGTAACGACTAACAGGTCTTTAGCTGTAGGGCTTTCGCTTGCTGGAATTACTAATATTCCTTCAGGAGCTTCATCACCACTATGAGACAATATGTTTAAAAACTGTGGTGCTAAAGGATTCGTGATATCATACATCATAACTTGATCTGTACGTTCTAACCCTACAAAAAGTATATGGCGCTGGTTATTTAGGTTTAACACGGCTACACTTTCTGGTTCTGCACCTTTATCGTCGCTGCGTTTGTCTTGATCGTTAAAGCGCTCTGGACTTACTGCTAATATTTCTTTTGCTATACTACTTCCACTATCGTAAATTAAAGTACCGTTAGTAGACCAAATACTAAAGGAACGCCCTCCATAGCTATAAATTTGATCGGTATCATTATCGTCATCGGTATCTCCTAATAGGTTTGTTGTTTTTAATCTTCCGAGATGTATTTCACTTTGAAAATCTCCAGAGATAGGATATTCTATGGGATCTAATGTAAGATCTTCTACTCGCTTTTCTTCACTAAATCCATCATAATCTCTTGCGTCACCTTCATTAGCAGATATTATGTATTCTACACCTTCAATTTTCACTAATACGATGGCATCTGGTTGGTAAATTCCTTTTACATTCCAGCTTTTTAAAGTTGTTTCGAAATCTTTATCGCTAGCATCCATCTCATTACCAGGTAGATTATGGTCTTTATAGCCTAATGGGTATATAGCTTCTACAACTTTATTTATTAAATTAATTTTAGCGAGGCCATTATTCTCTTGTAATGACACCCATGCGGTTTGTGAATCTTCAGATATTGCGATATACTCTGGTTCGACATCTTTTGCTAAATTAGCATTAGGGCCAAAAACACGAAACCCCTGAGATTCTAAAGTAGCTTCTTGAGAATTAAAAGCTTCAAATCCTAAGGTACTAACCGTATTATCTGTTAAATTTACAATACTAACACTTCCAACAGGATCTATAGTGTACGCATCATTGGGTTCACCTTCATTTGCAGAAACGATTAAATTCCCATTTTTAAAAAATGTTACCATATCGGGTAAAGCTCCAACTTCGTATGTATTTAACAGTGTTAAACTTGAGGTGTCGTAAACCAAAATTTTCCCTGGATTTTGTTTCACGATAGCTTCTACTGCTATTGCCAATTTTCCGTTATACACAGCAACACTATTGGGATTTCCAAATGCACTTAAAGCAATTGAAGGTGCTTGTACTGGAGCCGATACGTTTTCAATATTATATACTGAAATTTCATTGGTCTCTGAATTGGTAACAAACAGGTTTTTTGAAACACTATCATAAGCCGAAATCTCTGCTGCACCCTCACCTCCAACCTTTATGGTCGATATATATTGAAAATTCACAACGCCATCATCAGATGGTATTTCTGTAGAGTCGTCGTCATTTTGACAACCATAGATTAGCATTAAAGACAATGCTATTATTCCCTTTCGTGTAACATTTTTCATAATTAGGTTTTTTAATATCCCTAAATATAAAACCTTAAATTCACTCTAATGTTAACTTATTAAAAAGAAACGATTAGCTTTCTTTTACTTTTGATTGTAACCAAAACGCTTCAATTGCTTTTGGTCACTTCTCCAATTTTTATTCACTTTAACATACAATTCCAAATGTACTTGTTTACCAAAAAACTTCTCTAAATCTTTTCTAGACTCTACGCCTACTCGTTTTAAAGCACTCCCTTTATGTCCTATAATAATTCCTTTTTGCGTTTCTCGCTCCACCATAATCACTGCTCGCATACGAATAATTTTTTCTTCTTCGAAAAATTCCTCTGTATCAACTTCTACCGCATAGGGAATCTCTTTTTTGTAATGCATTAAAATCTTCTCGCGAATATTCTCATTTACAAAAAAACGCTCTGGTTTATCTGTTAATTGATCTTTAGGGTAAAAGGCTGGCGATTCTGGAAGTAATTCTATTATTTTATCGAAGACTTCTTTTACATTAAATCCTTCTAAAGCAGAAATAGGAATAATCTCAGCATTCGGCACTTTTCCTGCCCAAAGTTGTACTTGTTCTTCCAGTTGTTTTTGATTTGAAGTATCAATCTTATTTAGCAACAACAACACAGGTATTTTTGCATTTGTTATTTTATTAAAAAAAGCTTCATCTTTTAGTTCTTTTTCGCCTATTTCAACCATATAAATCAAAAGGTCTGCATCTTCGAAAGCCGATTTTACAAAATCCATCATAGAGGCTTGTAATTCGTAGGCTGGTTTTATAATACCTGGTGTATCCGATAAGATAACCTGAAAATCTGCTCCGTTTACAATACCTAAAATACGATGACGTGTTGTTTGCGCCTTAGACGTTATTATTGATAATTTTTCTCCTATAAAGGCATTCATAAGTGTAGACTTCCCAACGTTAGGATTACCTATAATATTTACAAAACCCGCTTTATGACTCATTTGATTGTTCTTTAATATTTTGCAAAGTTACAACCTTGATTTGTTTATTTGGCTTTTATCTCCTATAATACTTAGTGTTTCGTTTATATTTCCTCTTTTTCTCTGCAAAAAAGAAGAAATTCTCATTTTTGTTTACTCTCAACACAAAAATGTTTGTATCTTAACAATACAAATAATAAGATATACACACGGTTTTGCTTTCCCTAGGAGCTAACGCTCGTAAAACAAATTACGATGAGATTAAGAGCTATGCTACGAATCGCCATATTAGGGAAAAATATAAGACTGAGACTGTCCTTGTTTAATCAGGTTAGTACCACTACCTCCTTTCTAGCCGCTCTATTTAGAGCTAACAAAAGTACATTTATCAATACTTTTCTATCAATAATATTTACAAGGTTCCCTCTTACTAATTCTAGTAAAAATATTGATAGTAAATTTCTCTGGTTTAAAATTTCACCCCTCTACACTCAAGAGGATTGTGCTAAACGCGTATATAACTATCTAACACATAAAAGCAGACCGATTAAACATCTTAGCGCTCTAAACTCTAATACCTTTTTTAATCTCTTACATTTCGTTTTATTGTTGTTTATAACTATAGAAAAGTTCTTTTTATTAAAACCCTCAACCAATACCTTTTAAATTGAGTAATAATTTTTGGCTAGAATTACTTTTATCGCTTACTACAATCACCGCTTTTACAGGCGTAATTGTTGGCAGCATATTTTTTAAAAACTTAGGTACTATCAGTCGGCTTATTTTTTGCTATTTAACTCTCGCCTTTATTACCGATTTAGCAAGCAGATTCGCGCTTCTTTCAACTACACAAACTCTTATTCTTGTATCGGTATTTGGGTTTCTAGAATTACTACTTTTTGCTATAATATACTATAAGTTAGCCTTTAATAATAGTCGCTTTTTTAAACCTATAATTATGTTACTTCTTATTATAATTTTTATCGATATTATTATGAGTAGCACTTCTACTCTTGAGCATTTTCAATCCTATGGTAGGGTATTAGATGGTTTTTGTATTATTTTCTTTAGTCTTTATTTTTACTGGAAAGTCCTAAACATTGATACTTTTGAGAATATAGAAATGCTAAGACTTAATGCTGGGGTTTTTCTATTTTTCTTATTAAATAGCTTT
This sequence comes from Lacinutrix sp. YIN62, assembly GCF_057219185.1. Classification (NCBI taxonomy): domain Bacteria; kingdom Pseudomonadati; phylum Bacteroidota; class Flavobacteriia; order Flavobacteriales; family Flavobacteriaceae; genus Lacinutrix; species Lacinutrix sp. YIN62. The sequence continues at coordinate 2,012 of NZ_JBXVVH010000018.1, read as the reverse complement.
TGGCTTTTAATAGCTAACTTTTTAGCAAATACGCCTTATAACGTAATTTTTACCATTTGGCTCGTCAATATTATTACGACGCCTCTATTTTATGCTTTCTTGGCTTTTCATTTATGGCAAAATGGTAAAACGATGCGGTGATAACACTTAAAATTTTAGTTATGTTTTAAACCGCTTCATAAAAAAATGATTACTGAAAGCTTTTTAAGATAGCCTCGTTACTTTAAAACACCATGGTTTATCGATTTTATAGTATTGTTTTGTTATCGCTACTACACTAATTATTCTATTTTTTAATGAAATCATTGAGGCTTAATTGTAAGTAGAACGAGGTGAAATTTCGCTATAACTATTCCCATTAAAATAGAATAGTTAGAAATATGAAGCTTTTATTTAGAATTATTTAAACCCTCTTTTATTCTCAATTTGAGAGACAACAGCATAGGCTAACTCTTTAGATACCTTAAGATTAACTAAAGAATTTGTAGTGCATTTTGCATCTAAATACCCCAAGTTTTAACTACTATTTTTCATCATTGTTTTAGGTCGTATTTTTCCCATTTATATATTCCATAATTTCCATTTGATAGCGGACTAACTATAAAGCTAAAACCATTATTGTTTGCCAATACATAAATAAATATTACAATTGCTAAAAATGGAATCGTATTAGAAGTAGCTATATTAAAAAAAGTCTAATTTTTGAAATAAATAAACTAAAATTAAACAGGCTAGCACTGATGAAAAATTTTACTGAGTAGATTAAAACTCTTTATGCTAAATATTGTCATAGTGATAATTATTAATTTCAGTTATTCTTATTATATATTTCCCCTAGTTGCTTCTGCTACCTTGTAGTTAACTGTGCTTTTCGATGCATAAAACCATCAATTGATTGTTCATAAATTATTAACCATTTTTGTTTGACTTTACTTAAGAAATAAATTGTTTTTTTTCTATAACCTCTTATAAAAAAATGTTTAAAAAGAATAGCTTTATCTTTAGCTAAGTTATACACTGGTTTAGAAATATGAACATTCGCTTTTTCGGGGATTCTCTTTTGAATAAATTTATGCTTAAGCTTTTTATCTAAATTCCATTTTTTTATGCTTTCATCTTTATAATTAAAAGAGTCTTTTAGAAAGTTTTCAGCAATTTCACTTATTCCTTTTCCGTCAAATATATAACGGTTAGTTTTTATGGGTAATTCAATCTTTATTACAGAATCGACTTGACGAAATCCAGAGTCACTAGGTTTAAGGATTTGATCTTCATTAAAAAAGATTTTTATTACTATATTTTTCTTCTTACGAGATTTAAAAAAACTAATAACTTCTTTATTTGTACCTGTCGGGTTAAAATAAGTGGAGTCCTTAATATTGTAATTCTTTTTATTAAGAATAACATTTAAAATCTCCTTATCATTTGCTAATGTTTTACAAGATACTATACAAGTAAGAAGTAGGAAACTTATTATAGTTATAACAATCATCTCCCTGTGCATCGGTAGTATTATTCATTCCTGCGTTTTCTGCATATTTGAATAATGAATAAGACATAGTTCCAATAAAATCAACCATGGCTATATGCATAGCATCATTTAAAAACAAACCATTTATTTCAGTTCTATTATCTATAAAATTATCCATTGCATTTTTTAAATAGCCATAATTGGGATGATCTGTTAATAATGTGTTATGTAAATATTTGTACATTAATAAGGCGTGAGTCATTTCATGAATAGTGGCTAAAGCAATGTGAAGTTTGGTAGGATTAGAGTTTAAATAAGCGTTATCGAAAGTAATCTGTAACTTATATATTCCATTAGCAATGTTTTCGTTTTCATCAAAATCTGTTGCTGCATTTAGAGTAGAGTTTATAGGATCTTCATTAAAAACCAGTGTAGCTACAAAGAGTAAAATTATAGTTTTGGTTAGTTGTTTAAGTTTGTTCAGCAAAATTTACAGCTGTTTCAAATTAGGGATTTATTTTTAGATTCGCTGCAAAAGTAG